>CAIZMD010000624.1 GCA_903933995.1 uncultured Bacteroidota bacterium | reverse complement strand
GTTTTAAACTATGCCAATTTTCCAGAACAGGAAGAAGACTTACTATTTAAGGGGAATCCTAGTTTACTTACTACGGCTATATTGGGATTATTAGAAAATGCCTGTAAGTATGGAGTTGGGAATCCAGTATTAATTGATATTGGATTTGATAATAAATCACTAAGCATCAGAATTCAAAACCAAGGCTTATTAATACCAGAAGCAGACAGGGAAAGGTTGTTTACTGCATTTTTCAGATCTTCTAATACGGAGGGTAAAAGGGGATTTGGACTTGGTTTGGTGCTAGCTTTCAAGATTATTCAATTGCACAAAGGACAATTGTCTTATGAGGTAAATGATGGCGCTAATTGTTTTATTTGTAAGCTTCCAAAATAACGCGTCCCTTGATTAGTCAAATATCCACAAAGCCAATAGCTGTGACTTTTTACGGTGTCTGGGCTTAACTTTGCCAAAAATTAGCAGGAAAACATGCGTTTATACCCAGATTCAGCCTTAGTTCAATTGGAGTTTGACAAAGTGAAAGCTTTGTTGAAAGCGCATTGTAATACGGATCATGCAAAGCTGAAAGCAGATAGTTTAAGAATACATACCCGCAAAGACTTTATAGAATTAGAATTACAACAGTCATATGAGTATAAAAATATTGCTTTACAGCAGCAATATTTCCCCAATGACTTTAGCTTAAACCTACAAAAAGATTTGAAATTATTGGGTATTCCTGGGGCCATGTTGGTAGGAGATCAGTGGATGCCTATTAGGCGATTAACAGAAAATACAGCCACCATTTTTAGATGGTTTGATAACGAGCGAAGGTTGGCATTTCCCTATTTGGCCAAAGTTATTGAAGGAACTTATTACGAGAAGCAGATTCTGGTTTTGATTGATGAGGTGTTGGATGAAAACGGAACTGTCAAAGACAATGCATCTGATGACCTTCAAAAGATTCGGATGAGTCTTTTTAGGAAAAGGAATGAGTTGCGTAGGATGTTTGAAAAAGTGATTGCCAAATTGGCCAAAGCAGGTTATACGGCAGACATTGATGAAAGCTTTAGCAATGGAAGAAGGGTAGTGGCCGTATTCTCTGAACACAAACGTCAAGTAAAAGGAATTTTACACGGAGAGAGCGATAGTAGAAAAACAGCTTTTATTGAACCCGAAGAAACCATTGAATTAAACAATGACGTGTTTTCTTTGGAGCATGAAGAAATAAAGGAGGTTCAAAAAATACTACGAGCATTAACAGCCAGAATGCAAGTATATGCACCTTTGTTAAGTTCTTATTTAACTGTTGCGGGAGAATATGATTTTATTAGGGCTAAAGCCCGATTGGCATTGGATATGAATGCCCAGCTGCCCAATCTTGTAGACCGTGCGCATATTCATTTGGTAGATGCTTATCATCCTTTGTTATATCTGTATCATAAAACATCGGGTAAAAAGACTATTCCGGTAACACTTACACTAGATGATAAGAACAGGATCTTGGTGATTAGTGGACCCAATGCTGGTGGTAAAACAGTGACCATGAAAACAATTGGTTTAAACCAATTGATGCTGCAAAGTGGCTTATTGGTTCCGGTTAGTGCGGTATCTACCATGGGCATTTTTAAACAACTCTTTATTCATATTGGTGATACACAGAGTATAGAATTTGAATTGAGTACCTATAGTAGCCATTTGATGCACATGAAATATTTCATGGAAGTAGCCAATGGTAAAACCCTATTCTTTATTGATGAATTGGGTAGTGGTAGTGATCCTAATTTGGGTGGGGCTTTTGCGGAAGTGATTATGGAAGAACTGTGTAAGAAGCATTCTTTTGGGGTAGTAACTACACACTATTTGAATTTGAAAGTCATGGCCAACCACACCCCGGGTATTTTAAACGCCGCCATGCAATTTGATGAAGTTAACCTGATGCCCATGTATCGGTTAATAGTAGGGAAGCCTGGTAGTTCATATACTTTTGCTATTGCTGAAAGAATTGGATTGTCCACTAAACTTATTCAAAGAGCTAGACAGTTGGTTGACGAAGACCATTTTAAATTGGATAGATTACTCAATAGAACGGAGCAAGACTTACAACACTTAGACAAGGAAAAGAAACAACTCAATAAACTCTTGCGTGAGAATGAGCAATTGAAAAAAGAGATGGAAAAAGTCTTGGACAAAGAGAAACACTTACAACAGATAGAGCTACTGAAACAACAGAATAGGATTACTGAAGAT
Source organism: uncultured Bacteroidota bacterium (assembly GCA_903933995.1). Taxonomy (GTDB): domain Bacteria; phylum Bacteroidota; class Bacteroidia; order Chitinophagales; family Chitinophagaceae; genus Sediminibacterium. The sequence continues at coordinate 298 of CAIZMD010000624.1, read as the reverse complement.
AGAATTGTCTATCTCAAAGACATGGAAAGAAAGCTCAAGCAAATAGTGCTTGATTGGAAAAAAACAGATAACAAACAAGAAGTGGTCAAGCACTTACAGAACCTCTTGTTTAAGCAAAAAGAAACCATTGTGGTGAATAAGTTGGCCAAGAAAACCGATGCCAAATTCAAAGAAACCCATTCTGATATTGTGGTAGGGGCCTTGGTTAAATCCAAAAAGAATTACCAAGTTGGAGAAGTAAAAGAGATTAGGGGTAAAAGGGCCATTGTACAAATTGGACTCCTACCCATGAATGTAG
>CAIZMD010000623.1 GCA_903933995.1 uncultured Bacteroidota bacterium | reverse complement strand
TGTTAAGCCCAGGTTGCTGCTTCTTCAAATCATTAAAACTAATATAGGGTTCGTATCCGATGGAAGCCAATAGTTCTGCCAATTGACGCATGGATACTTTGTTATGATCAAAAACAATATCTGCTTCTTTTCTTTCAAAATTTACTTTAGAAGCAATCACTGCTGGATTTAATCTATGCAGGTTTTCTAATAACCAAAGACAGCTACTACAGTGCATTTGGGGCATGTAGAAATTAACATGGGTTTCTTTGTCATTGGTAAAACTGAGAAGTGACGCTTGAATTTTAGCGTCGTCTAAAAAAGCAAATTTGTCTTCTCTTACCTTGATTTTTTGACTAGTACCTGGATTATTACTGAGTTCGTAATAATCACACATTCCGGTCTGATTGAGAATCTCATAAACCATTTTGCAACCATCGCAACAAAAAGCTTTGTCCTGTGCCATAATTGGCTGATCAGCACAATCTTCTCCGCAATGGTAACAATTCACAACCGGTGCATGCTTAACAGTGGGGTGTGGCATGTGTTGAATTTACTGAATATTTAGGAATAGTGGAAATGTATCATTGAATCTGAGTTTAATCAATTGTGGTGCTTAGCAGACAATTTTGGATAGAGTAAACTTCCTTCAATATGAATCCATTGATAGATCTTGGTTTCTAAGAGGAACATCTCATTCACACAGTCTTTCCAGTCCTTATGCCAATCGGGTTGAATATTATAATCACCCAATAAATGTCTCAACTTTTGAAGCAGGTTTACTATCACCTGTTGACGCTGGTGTATGGTTTCCAAAACCGGATTTTGCAAGTGTATTGCGTGTGGCTTTTCCTTGTGGTCCTTTTCCTTGTGCTGTTTCACACTTTTTTGGATGGCGGGAAAAATAATGCCAGATTCTTTTAGAAAAAAGTGACGGATTTCATCAGCCAATTTCATGAACACTAAATGAATCAACTCAGAAGATGGAATTGACAAATCCCTTCCAAAATGGCTAGATAACAGAAAGTCCTCAACTTTTCTGCATGAGGCATTGATGGAGGGATGATACTCCCGCTGAATAAGAACGCACAATCCGTCTGGGCTTAATAGCTCATTGGAAAATGTATCGGACTGATTGAGTAACATGATTCCTAATTTGATTGCAAGATAGAAACCTGCAATTGGAACCTAAATGACAGTACTCAACCTTATACATGATTTTTATCATGTTTTATGCAATGTTTACTGGGCTTTTGGGCTGTTAATCTTGCAAATTTGCCGTTCTAATCAGCTCTTTTTGGCGGAGAATCTTGATTTTTTTTCCTTCTAATTCTACCATTCCGTCTTTTTTGAATTCACTCAATAAACGAATAGTAGATTCAGTAGCGGTTCCCACTAAGTTGGCAATTTCTTCCCTAGACAAACGCACATTAAGGGTAACACCATCGGCTTCATAACCATAGGTTTCCTTAATGAATAATAAGGTCTCGGCCAATCTTTCTCTAATGGGTTTCTGTGCCAAGTGCGTTAATTTAACTTCTGCTTTGTGTAACTCATCACTAAGTAGCTTCATCATCTCAAATGCAAGCCCAGCATCGTTTTTAAGCACACTGATAAATAACTCTTTTGGTATAAAACAAACTTGGGTATCTTCTAAAACAATGGCACTAGCACTATATCTTTCTCCGCTTAATAAGGCTCTATATCCTAGTACATCGCCACCGCGTAACAAACGGATAATTTGTTCTTTTCCGTCATCTCCTAAATGTGACAATTTTACCTTTCCTTCATTGATGCAATAGACACCAAAAGGATAAGATCCTTCATTAAAAAGGGTCTGCCCTTTCTTATAAACATTGCAAACTTTTTGTTCGTTGATCTCTGCTATAAATTCTTGTTTGGCCTTACAAAAAACGGAGGTGAAACGTTGATTGCAAGATTGACAAGTAGTGGCATCATGAAAGTGGGTCATGAATAAAAATTAAGAAGTGAAACAAATTTGGCTCTAATGAACCAATGAATGGATGCTTGTTTAAGTTTTAAGCCTAATAAATGAAAAAGCAATAAACAGGTGCAAGTTATAGCATTTAACCAATAACCCTGTTCCAACTTTAATGTTGAAATTAAGAAAATCTTTAGATTTTTTTTAAAAACAGTTGCTAAATTCAGTTAATAAGCTATTCTTGACTTCACAGTCTTATTTTTACATCCTATGGTCTATTTTAACTGGAATGATACTGTGAATTTGGTGAAAAAGCTGACCCTTAAGCGTATTTGGAATGCTTTGAAGGTCTATTCCAGCTTCCAAATAACCAAATTAACAGGCAACCCGGTACAATGGGGTTATCCCATTTCCATTTCATTTGAACCAACCACCTCTTGCAACTTACGTTGCCCGGAATGCCCTAGCGGTCTTAGGGCATTTACCAGACCTACTGGTATGCTGGAAAAAAGCTTTTTTAAACAAACCATTGATGAAATTCATCAGGAATTATTATACCTGATTTTTTATTTTCAAGGGGAACCCTATTTGAATCCTGATTTTCTTGCGATGGTCCAATATGCCCATGAAAAGGGT
>CAIZMD010000622.1 GCA_903933995.1 uncultured Bacteroidota bacterium | reverse complement strand
TGGTACTTTTTTTATTGTAAATAATCAACCAAACGGATTTTTCTGATTGGTGATTTTTCTCCAACCATTTTCTCCATTCCTTGCGAGACTTAGCGTAGTATTGTTTTACTTCTGAAATAGGATATTTTTCAGAAAAAATAGAGCATTATTACTGGAATACCAAATTTCCGCCCTTCTTCAAATCATGATAATTAATGGAAGTATGGATGGCCTTTTCATTGAATTTGGTAAGACCTTGGTTATGGTTGAGTTGATTGGTAATATGAAGCGTTTTCTGATTTCCCAATCGTACTAGCGCATTTGCAACCTGCGGCATTCCCAAAACAAAATCACCCATGACCGGATTTACAGGATAAAAGCCCAGTGTGGCAAAAATATACCAAGCACTCATTTGACCACAATCATCATTGCCAATCATCCCGGATGGACTAGCACCATAAAACTGCTGATAGATTTGTTGTATTAGGTCCTTTCCTTTTAGAGGTTTTTCAGAAAAGGCATACAAATAAGCAATATGGTGGCTAGGTTCATTGCCGTGGGCATATTGACCAATCATGGCTTCCTGTCCTAAATGTTTATTGGGATCCAAGCTTTTGATGCTAAAAAAACTATCTAGTTGTTCTGTTAACCCCTTCTTGCCTTGTAATAATTGTGTCACTCCTTTGACATCATATTGTGCTGGTGTCCAAAAATATTGCCAAGCATTGGCTTCTGTATAATCACCAGGATTGTTCATGGGTGAAGTAGCCATTAATGGATTGAACGGATTTCTCCATTGGCCTTTACTGTCTTTGCCCCGCATTTGCTTAGTACTTGTATCAAACAGGTTTTTATAAAAGCTGGCGCGATGGTAATATTTCTTAGCCAATGCTTTTTTCCCCATTTTCTCGGCCATCAATGCAATGCAGTAGTCATCTACTCCATGTTCTAAGGTTCTTGAAACAGCTTCATTATCCAAACTATCAAATGGATAATAGCCGTATTTTTCTAACAAGCTCCAATTGCTGTTGATATGATTGACAGTAGTGGATTGTATCATTTGATCCATGGCAGTATTGGCATCAAATCCTTTAAAACCCTTCATATAAGCATCTACAATTACAGGTATAGCGTGGTTACCAATCATGCAATAATTATCCTGACCCCAAGCCGTCCATATTGGTAGAAAACCTGCGGCCTTGCTATGTTCTATTAATGTGTTTACAATACCATTGACCCGTTCTGGAGCAATCAAAGTATATAAAGGATTTGCTGCGCGATAGGTATCCCAAAGAGACAATGTTGAATAATACTCCCCATTTTTTGCTATTCGAATGGAATCATCTGCGCCCCTATACTTTCCATCCACATCGGCAATATTGGAAGGTTGTATAAATAATCGATATAGGCAGGAATAAAATATGGTTTTCTGTGTATTATCAGCATCTATCACAATCCTATTTAAATAACTATTCCAAATCTGTTTGCCTTTGTTAACCGTCTTTGTAAAATCCCAGTTGGGTAATTCTTTGTTTAAATTTTGTATCGCGCCAGCTACACTAACTGTTGATAGGGCAATCTTTGTTTCAAGGATTTGATTCTTCAAATCAAATTGCAACACATATCTAGGAGCTGCTTCCTTGGCCTTTCTTTCTAATAAGGTAGCTTGACTAAAAGTGTGGTTAAAGACTATTGTAAAAAAGTATTTTCTATTCACCCAATTCTTGGTATGGCAATACCCGCTAATGGTATTATTTCCCTCAATTTGTACATTGCTTTCCAAGACCAGTGAATCTGTGATAAAACGTAGCCCATGTTGTAAGTCTACCAATAGGTATCCAGTATTGGTAGGATAGGTATATTGGTGGTAAGCTACCCTTTCTGTACAAGTCAATGCAACATGTACTTTGTTCTTGAGTGTTACAGCGTAATATCCAGGAGAAGCTTTCTCAGTTTCCTTCAAATAGGATGATCCAAAATTGTCTTTTTTATCAACTGTAAAAGGTTGTAACAAAATGTCTCCAAATTCACTGATACCTGTTCCATTAGCCCTTGTTTGAGAGAACCCAGCAATCATGCTGTCTTTATATTGATAGCCACTGGTATAGTCCCAACCCTGATTAACATTGTCTGGCCCAGGTTGTACCATGCCAAAAGGCAAACAGGGTCCTGGAAAGGAATGCCCTGTTCCGTCTGTGCCAATAAATGTTGACACATATTGGGTATAATCAACTTGTTTTTCTTCCTTGAAAGAAAAGAAGCAGACAACCATAAACAATACTAGAAAATAGCTCAGTCTTTTCATGGAATCATTTTAAAACTAACCTGTCTTAGAATGGTTCTTGCCATTGGCTTTAACATCAATTGCTCTTGCTTTCCAGTAATTGGGTTCAGTACCCAAACAGAGCAGCTATTATTGGGCATTGATGCATATACACCTTTTGAATATTGGTAAGCAATGGGTTGAATGGCTTGATAGGTTGATTCATGTAAACCAGCAATAGGGTAAGTTTTTGTAATCTGTTGACTGGCATTAATTTCATGACAGAGTACTAAGGCCCCTTTTTGAAAATAGACTTCTTTGTTAGAGGTAAATTTTTTGCTTATTTCTGATGTAAAATCAATCACTAGTTTGGTAGATAGATTCCAAACTTGATCATAGACCAAAAAGCCATTTAGTTCTTTATAAGGCAAAGAAGATTTGACTGCAATTGCCCATTGTGGTTTTCTGATTTTTAGCGAAAATCGGATGGGAGATTTGGCAGTAATTTGAAATGCAACATTGTTCTCAAATGGATATTCGGTGGTTTCTGTAATTGAGACAGCGGTATTTGATACAGTAGTATTTAAAACCGATGGCCCAAGTAAAGTAGCAACAAGACCTTGAGCGTCTTTCATCCACATATTTTGAATAAAGTAGGGGACAATTCTGCCGGCATTAGGAATACAACATACAGCAGCTTCTTTGTGAACGGGTGAATACCGATACCTGGTTTGGTGTTTATCAGTAGTATCGCCATTATTACCACCGGTTAATTGAAAGCTATTGTCTTGTTTTAAATAACAGATGGCACTTTCTGTTGGATGTGTATTGCCAAGAGCGGCATTGAAAAACAAGTGTTCTGCTTTTTCTGCATACAAATTGTCTCCAGATTTTTCCAATAAATCAATCCAGCCAATCATTAATTCGTGCAGGGAACAAAACTCATATCCCAATAATCCATTGCCCGTTCTTCCTCCAATAAATTCATCACTAACAGGGCCTCCAGAAGCAGTAGTAACCTTTTCTATTTTTTTCAAAAAACTGTATAAAGCCATTTTAAGCGCCGGATTACCTGAAGCATAATAGGCTGCCAAAACGGAACGGAGGTGTTCATAAGTGTGAACGCCATGCCCCATTAATGAAATGTTTGGGTCTAATAATTTAGCATATTGTGCATCTTCATTAATTACCTGATTTGAAAAGTCTTTGTATAAAAACAAGCAATAATCTAGGTATTGATTTTTTCTAGTGATTTTTGCCAATTGTTCTAATACATCTGTAAAAGCCAATCCATGTGTTAAACCACCGGCATTTGGGTTGGTGGTATAAAAAGGTCTGGATTGATTAATAGGATAGGCTTTCAAAACATTATCAACCGCTCTTACTATGGCAGATAATACTTGTGGATCTTTTTTGTATTCATACCATCCCAATAATGCTCTGAACAAAGTGGTTTTTGCCCATAACTCCCCATTTTCATTGTCAAATTTGTACCTCAATTCCGGGTCATAGATACCTAGGTAACCGTCTTTGTCTTGGGTAGCCAATAAGGCATTGACAATTTTTTCTGCTTTTTTAATATGTTGCTGATCCTTCAATAAGATGGCTGTTCTAATATAACCGTCTAACCAATTGCACTGTGTTTCACTGTTCCACCAAAGAAATTGTACCTGCCAATCGCCCTCGGCAGAAATGGCACCAAGGTTTTTGCTTTTTACTTGTTTGCTTAGCCTTTTAGTACCATAGATGTCATCGTTTAAAATCAAGTCAGGAACCAAACTATCTAAATGCCCAGTAAAACCGTTTAAGTTTTTTTGCAATTCCATTTTCAGCCAACCGCTTGGTTGTATATCATTGAATGGAATGGTTTGCAGCGCTGGTGGAATGGATTTGATTTTCTGAAATGGATCTTTATTATTGCTTTGGGAAAACACTTTGTTTTTTATCTGTAAAAAGCAAATGGTTAAAAGACCAAGTAAAAAGTATTTTTTGGGATGTTCCATATTAATTGATAAACCAGTTTTTCTCAAGTATGTTTTTGATATAGGTGTTGTTGTCCCATTGAATGCTCAAGGGCATTTTGGTATAAGGTGCTTGTGGCATATAGGGGAAGGGACCATGTTCGGGGGTAATGGTAAAACTGTTCCAACCCAGTGCTTCTTTTTTGATAATAATTTCTTGCCACCAAGATGCAAACCAATTAAAATGATTTTGCCATTCAGGTGCAGCTGGATCATTTACCTGCGGTCCTTGTTCATGACCAATCCTTGCATGAATATGGGATACATGCGGAATAATTTGCTGAACTATTGCTTCTTGATCCTGTAGCAGACTTTCTGAAACAGTACAGAAATGAGAAAAGTCACCAGCAAGTTCCATCTCAGGAAATTTCTTAAGATAGGGTAATAGGCTAGCCGCATGAAATGAGAACCTTCCTCTATGTGTTTCATGCAAAACGCGCACATTCTTTTTGAGACTAAAATTTAAACAGGCTTCAATCACCCTGCAGTTATCATCAAAAGAATAGTAATCCTTACCAGTATGTGAATTAATAAAGCTAGGTTGGAATGCTGCTAAATCTGATAATGAATTTTCCATTTTCTTGATATAGCTATCTACCGTTTCATTGTCAGGTGAGGTAAGTTGTTGAAGTATGAACACAAAGTCTTTATTGCTACTCAATAGGTCTTCCATTGTAGGAATAAACTGCTTAGTAAAGGTACTTGTGTGTGCTGGCATGTTAATTTCAATGCCCTCATATTTTTCTGCCAAAACCTTCTCTACAAAAGCTTCAGCACTATCATTTTCTGAACCCCAATGAGGGCAGATATATTTTATTTTCATAAGATTAATATTGGAAAATGATGGGGTTTAAATGACTGTCAATTTCTTGATCCACAACAGTCCCGGGGCACCAGGTTTCCCAATCAACTATCTGGTTTTTGTTTTCAGGTTGCTTTAGCTTCATTGCTTTATCCATGTAAATGGCGGTAAAGACTTTTCTAGTGGAAGAAGTACTGTTTGCTCCTGCTCTATGAAAGACCCATCCTGAATGAAAACTTATTTCTCCAATATCAAATGGTTCAATTACGTGTTTAAAATCGGTTACCCTCAATTTTTGTTGAATCAGTGTTTCACTATCATCACCAATTTCTAAATCCCTTCCATCTACTATTTCATGACTTCCTGCACTAAATTCTAAAGGGCCCATTTCTAATGGCGTTGCTTGTAATGGAATCCAAACGGTAATGGTCTTATCAGATGCCAATGGCCAATAATATTGATCTGCATGCCATGGGGTAATTCCGCCCCCACCTTCCTTGAACAATGCTTGGTCATGATAGAGACGAACACCTTTAGTTTGCATCAGGTCACTGGCAATTTTTCCAATTCTTTTGCTAAAAACCAATTCTTTAATCAACTCGTCTTCACGCCATAAATTAAACAATTGCAAAAATGCCTTACCATACGTACTTCTTTCTTCTAAAGGTGTTTCTACCTTATTTAGTTGCTTCACAACATCTGATATGATACCATTGAAATAATCAATGGTATCTTGATCAAAAACCTGTTTTAGTTTGATAAACCTATTTTGCTCATAAAAGGTAATTTGATCTTCAGTTAGCGGATAAGGTTGATTGAGTTGTTCTTTAATGGATTGTGGGATAGCCATAAAATTGTTTTTGCTAAAGTAGCCTTGAAGAACAGCATATTTTGACACAATAAAATCAATATTATATACTATATTGACATTTATTAGAATAAAAAGCGTTTTCAAGAATAATATAGTATGAAACCTAGGTTAGAACAGTTGGCACACTTGACTAGGGAGCGCTCCTTTATCTGTTATGAAGTAAGGGTTCCTGCATTTGAATTTTTGTGGCATTACCATCCTGAATACGAGCTGACCTTGATCACTAAGGGTTCTGGAACAAGATTGGTAGGAGACAGTTATCACAAATTTCAAGATGGTGATCTGGTCTTATTGCCTCCTTCTCTACCCCATACTTGGATTTCTGAAACAAATTCCAATGAATATTGTCAGGCAATTGTGATTCAGTTTTCAAAAACCTTTGTGGATCAATTATTA
>CAIZMD010000621.1 GCA_903933995.1 uncultured Bacteroidota bacterium | reverse complement strand
GCATAGAATTCAAACAATTGTTCGTCATAAGGACTCTTGATCAAGTCTTGGAAAGTAGCACTGGGTGCAGCTTTGCCTAAGTTTTGTTGAATAGTTGGTCCCTTGGGTGTAATGGATTTTTTGGGTGCAGCTGCGGCAGTTTGGGTAGTGGCTTTGTACAAAATGGTATTGTCATCCAACCAAGTAAAAGCATTTCCCAAAACGGTATTCACTGCTTTTTTATTGATTTTACTAGCTTTTTGAGTGGCTACATCAATGACGTATAAGTCAACACCAGTAGCAGTGGTATTGGTAAAAGCAATCTTGGTTTCAGAGGGGTTCCAAGAAGGAAAGCCACCCAAAAGATTGGCAGGTAAACCGCTCACTTTAAATTCCTGATTGGTCTTGATATTTTTCAACATGAAATTGTTGATATAAGATCCCCTGCTAGGTGAAAAGTTATTCGGGTTCAATCTTAGGCCAGCAATTCGGAGTTCGGGTTGCCCCAGTTCTTCAACGGTAGGGTAAGAATTGCGCTCACTTAATAGCATCCAACTGGCATTGCCATTGATGCTTACACCAGGAGTTGGCTTGGCTAATAAAAGATCCGCAATATCTTTTGGCGGAGTCTGGTAACTGGCTGCGTCCTGCGCCAATAGCCCTGTTCCAAGTAGTAGGAAACATAGGGCAGTTAATAATTGTTTGGTATTGCTCATAGTTAAAGTTTTAAAAGTTATTGATAGACCCTTACAAAATCAATTTCCATCCGTTTTGGAAATACTTTTTCGTCAACGCCTTTGGCACCACCCCAGTTTCCACCAACGGCAAGATTGAGTAACAAATGAAAGGGTTGGTCAAATGGCCAAGCCGTTTTATCTGAATGCTCATTTTTATATGTGAAATAATAGTTGTTATCCATGCCAATTTTAATGGTTTCCGCATCCCATTCTAATTGATAGGTATGAAACACTTGACTAATATCTTTAACTGTGATAATACCCGCTTTTTGGGTTCCAATCATATGATTGTATTTCTTGGTATGGATAGTGCCATGCAAAACACCTTGGTCATAACCCACGTGTTCCATAATATCAATTTCACCATCGTCCGGCCATTTGAGTGGATTAGTAGAAGCCAACATCCAAATGGCAGGCCATGTGCCTAGTCCATCTGGGATTTTTGCCCTGATTTCTAATTTACCGTAGGTCCAATCGCCCTTGCCCTTGGTTACCAATCGCGCAGAGCTATAAGTGTTCTTACCAATATTTTCTTTGAGGGCTTCAATAATCAAATGCCCATTTTCTACACGAGCATTTTTTTGTTGTTGGTAGGTATAGTACTGTAATTCATTATTGCCCCAGCCATGACCACCTGTATCATAATTCCATTTTTTAAGATCCGGAAGACCTTTGTAATTGAATTCATCACTCCAAACCAATTTTCTGGTTTTTTGAGCAGCGCTTGTTAGGCAAAGAGAAAACAGGCCAAGACCTATTAATAGTAATCGAAACATGCAATTTGATTTTACGTTTGGAAGTTAACCATAAATCAAATTCAATGTTTGTTCTATTGACAAAAGGGGTTCAGAACTTTGCAAGCTTTCAAAAAGGGTAGAAATAAATTTGCCGTTAAAGGGATATCCCATTATTTTTGTGGAATAATGAAGCCAGTTACACATAACCACCATCATCATTACTTACCCAAGGGGTAGGCTGTTGGTGTTTTGTGTTCATATAAAACATTGAAAAGCTTACCCTAGGGTAGGCTTTTTTATTTTCACCCTATGGGGATATTAAAATAGCGTTTATGACAGCAAGTAACAATGAAACACAGAAATTAAGGTTGGCCATTCAGAAAAGCGGCCGACTCCATGATGATTCCATGAGATTATTAAAAGAATGTGGGATTGATATCAGCAATGGGGTCAATAAATTGAAGGCAGAAGCCAGTAATTTTCCCATTGAAGTCTTTTTTCTAAGGGATGACGATATTCCTCAGTACGTAGAAGACGGCGTGGCCGATATTGGTTTTGTGGGTGAAAACGTGGTCTATGAGAAAAACAAACAGGTAAAAGTGGGAGAGAAGTTGGGCTTTGGCAAATGCCGACTTTGTATTGCTATTCGTAAGGGTGAATCATACACAGGTCCACAGTTTTTAGACAATAAAAGAATTGCCACCAGTTATCCGGTACTGGTAAAGCAGTATTTAAACAAAAATCAGGTAAATGGAGAAATCCATGAGATCAGTGGTTCGGTAGAAATTGCACCGGGTATAGGCTTGGCCGATGCTATCTGCGACCTAGTGAGTAGTGGTTCAACCCTATTTATGAATGGGTTAAAAGAAGTGGAAACCATTTTGGAATCACAGGCGGTTTTGATCCAGAACCTTCAATTAACAGAAGAGAAATCACAGACCCTAGCCCGATTGCTGTTTAGGATCCAGTCTGTTAAGAAGGCCAAGAACAACAAGTATATTCTTTTGAATGCGCCTAATACCAACTTGGATAAGATCATTTCTTTACTGCCTGGTATGAAAAGCCCAACCGTATTGCCCCTTGCTGAACCGGGATGGAGTAGTGTGCATAGTGTTCTGAAAGAGAATGAGTTCTGGGATATAATTGAACAATTAAAAGAAGCTGGTGCCCAAGGAATCTTGGTAGTACCTATTGAAAAAATGATTGTATAATATGAGAATAGTCAAGAATCCGCCCGTTCAAAACTGGGCAGGACTTTTACAAAGACCTATGCTAGATGACAAGGCTTTAGAGGATAAAGTACGTTCTGTATTAAATGCAGTACAGCTAGAGGGCGATGAGGCAGTTCTGCGCTATACCCAAGAATTTGACGGGATAGCCCTCTCAGGTGAAGACCAGCTGGTAACCGAGGCTGAGATTGCCGCAGCAATAGCGGCTTTGCCCTCTGAGTTGAAACAAGCCATTGAACAAGCAGCCAAGAATATTCGCTTGTTTCATCAGTCTCAAGTATCCGAGCCAGTGGTGGTAGAAACCATGCCTGGGGTTAAATGTTGGCGCAAATCTGTGGGTATTGAAAGGGTTGGGCTGTATATTCCTGGTGGTTCAGCGCCTTTGTTCTCTACCATTTTAATGTTAGGTATACCCGCTCAAATTGCTGGTTGTAAAGAAGTTATACTTTGTTCTCCACCTGATAAATCAGGTGGGTTGCATCCAGCCATTCTATTTGCCGCCCAATTGGTAGGGATTCAGAAAATCTACAAAATTGGAGGTGTGCAAGCTATAGGGGCCATGGCTTATGGAACCCAAAGCATTCCCAAAGTGAGTAAGATCTTTGGCCCAGGCAACCAATACGTGACCTGTGCCAAGCGATTGGTGCAGCAAGAAGGGATTGCCATTGATATGCCCGCTGGTCCTAGTGAGGTTTGTGTATTGGCAGACGCCACTGCAAACCCGGCTTTTGTTGCGGCTGACCTCTTAAGTCAGGCCGAACACGGGGCAGACAGTCAGGTTTTGTTAGTAACCACCTCGCTTGAATTGGCAAATGCAGTTGAACAAGCGTTGGATTTGCAGCTCTCAAAATTATCAAGAAAAGATTTGGCAATCAAATCATTAGATAATAGTACTTGTATTTTAATTGAAACTATGGAACAAGGTTTATCCCTTGTAAATGCCTATGCAGCCGAGCATTTAATCATTGCTACGGCACAGCCAGAGCTTTTGGCCGAGCAGGTAGTTAATGCAGGATCCATTTTCTTGGGTCATTACTCACCCGAGTCTGTTGGGGATTACGCCAGTGGTACCAACCATACCCTGCCAACCAATGGATATGCTAGGGCCTATAGTGGGGTAAGTGTAGACAGCTTTGTCAAGAAAATCACTTTCCAACAACTAAGCCCTGCAGGTTTAAAAGCTATTGGTGAAACCGTAACCTTAATGGCCATGGCCGAAGGTTTAGACGCCCATGCGAATGCTGTGCATGTGCGTTTAGATTACTTAAATGATTAATTATTGACTTTTGAAACTTCCCATATGTTCCAATTAGACAAACTGATTAGAGAGAATATTAAAATCCTTAAAGCCTATTCATCGGCTAGGGATGAGTTCAGTGGTGAAGCCAGCGTTTTTCTGGATGCCAATGAAAACAGCTTGGGTTCCCCTTTGAAAAAATGGTATAACCGATATCCTGATCCACACCAGCAAGCGGTTAAAAAAGCCCTGAGTCAGATCAAGGGCATTGCTCCCGAACATATTTTTCTAGGAAACGGGAGCGATGAATGTATTGACCTTTTATACAGATGTTTCTGTGAGCCGGGTAAGGACAATGCCATTATCTGCCCACCCACCTATGGCATGTATGAAGTAAGTGCCAATATCAATGATATTACCCTGAAAAGGGCACCCCTCTTGCCTGATTTTCAGCTAAACCTGGCACATATTGAAACCCTGATAGACGCCAATACCAAACTTATTTGGCTCTGTTCTCCCAATAATCCAACAGGAAATAGCCTGAATAGGGCCGATATTGAAATGGTCTTGAACAATTTCAATGGCATTGTGGTCATTGATGAAGCCTATATCAATTTTGCCAAACAACAGTCTTTTATCCAAGACTTGGTAGACTATCCCAACTTGGTAGTACTCCAAACATTTAGCAAGGCTTGGGGATTGGCTGGTCTTAGACTGGGAATGGCATTTGCATCCAAAGAGATTCTGGAAGTGATGGACAAGGTAAAGCCGCCTTATAATATTAACCAAGTAACACAGGAACTGGCTTTAAAAGCCATGGAAGAATTGGGGCAGGTAAAAGACATGATCACCATCTTGGTAGACATGCGAGAGGCGCTGGTAGAAGTGTTTGAATCCATGCCAACGGTAGAAAAAGTATATCCCTCCGATGCCAATTTTATTTTGGTCAAAATTGCTGAAGCTAGGAAAATCTATGAGTTCTTATTGACCAAGGGCATAGTAGTTAGAGATCGCAGTTCCGTGCAACTTTGTGAAGACTGTTTGCGCATTACCATTGGAACCGAAAAGGAAAATACAGATTTGGTAGACGCCATGCAGGATTGGTATGCCGCCCAAACAATCCCCGAATAATTCTGTTTTGATTTGTAATTTCATCGCGCAAGCAATAAAGCAAACCCACAAAACAACCACATGAGAAAAAGCATTTCATTATGCCTAATGGCCCTTGGCCTTTCTATTTCCCAATTATTTGCCCATTCGGGCGATTCTACCAAGATAGCCAGCAAAGCCATTCTACCAGACGCGGATAATGCTGGTTTAAAATTGCCTGCTGGATTTGGTGCATTGAAAGTGGCGGATAGTGTAGGTAGGGCAAGACATATTGCCATTACTGACAAAGGAACCATCTATGTTAAGCTTTCCAGATTGGTGAATGGAAAAGGCATTGTAATGCTGCGCGATAATGACGGAGACGGAAGGGCAGAAGAAAAAGGAAGCTTTGGCGATTTTGGCGGAACGGGTATTGCCATCAGTGGTAAATGGTTATATGCATCATCTGATCAAGAAGTATTTAGATATGCTTTAACCCCAGAAGGGTCATTGGTTAATCCCATGTCTCCACAAAAAATTGTTACTGGATTAATTAATAGAAGACAACACGAGTCAAAATCCATTGCCTTGGATGGTAAGGGAAATATCTATGTAAATATTGGGGCATTCTCCAATTCCTGTCAAGAAAAAGATAGGCAAAAGGGCTCTATGGGCATGATGCCTTGTCCAGTTTTGGATTCTGCAGGTGGTATCTGGAAATTTGATGCAGAGAAGTCTGACCAAACCTATGGCGATGGTAAAAGATTTGCCACCGGTCTGCGCAATGTAGTGGGTCTGGATTGGAACAAACAGAATAACCAATTATTTGTGATGCAACATGGAAGGGATCAATTGCACGATTTATTTCCTGATCTCTATGACCAAAAAACCAATGCAGAAAAACCCGCAGAAACCATGTATGCCTTAAAAGAAGGCAGCAATGCAGGTTGGCCCTATGTCTATTTTGATCCCGAATTAAAACAGAAAATAGTAGCACCAGAATATGGTGGCGATGGTAAGAAAGTGTCTACTGATCCCGCTTTTCAAGACCCCGCTATTGCTTTCCCTGCGCATATGGCGCCAAATGCGCTGTTGTTCTATACCGGTAATCAATTCCCTGCCAAGTACAAGAATGGTGCTTTTGTAGCATTCCATGGATCTTGGAATAGGGCTCCTTTACCACAGGAAGGTTATTTTGTGGCATTTGTTCCTTTTGAAAATGGAAAACCAACCGGTCAATGGGAAATCTTTGCCAATGGATTTGCAGGTGTTGAAGTTGTTACTGGAACCAAGGGTGCGCAACACCGTCCCTGTGGATTGGCCCAAGGACCTGATGGTTCTTTGTATGTAACAGATGATAGTAAGGGAACTATTTACAGAATCATGTATAACGGTAAATAGTGATGAAGCAGACAAGGATATTTTTAATGATGATATTGGTATGTCTGGTAGCCAAACTATCGGCGCAAAGCCCCATTAGCAAATCAGTGATGGATAATGGCAAAACCATTTATCTGAGCAGGTGTTTGGCCTGTCACCAAGTTGATGGCGGTGGGGTGCCACGTTTAAATGCACCCTTAGACGGAGCATCAGCAGTCATTGCAGCCGATAAAGCAAAACTGATTCGCATTGTATTAAAAGGCTATTCAGATAGGGTAGAAATTGACGGAGAATATTATTCAAACAATATGGCAGGACACGCAGATTTGAAAGACCAACAAATTGCGGATGTGCTCACGTATATTAGAAACAGTTGGAGCAATAAAGCATCGGCTGTCACCGCTGCTGAAGTAAAAGCTATCAGAGCAAAATTGAAATAACATGCGCAGGATTTTATTTATTGACAGGGACGGAACTATTATCAACGAAGCTCCACCTACTTACCAAATTGACGATTTTTCAAAACTGAGTTTTTATCCATCGGTATTTCAATACCTAGGTTTAATTGCCAAAGAGTTGGATTATGAATTAGTCATGGTGAGTAACCAAGACGGTTTGGGTACGGCTTCTTTTCCAGAAAAAACCTTTTGGCCTGTGCAGGATTTTATCATGGAAAGCTTGGCAAATGAAGGCATTCATTTTGCAGCAGCCCATTTTGATAGGAGTTTTCCGCATGAAAACCTACCTACACGAAAACCAGCAACGGGTATGCTAACGGCTTATTTAGATACAAGTAAATATGACCTAGCAAATAGTTTTGTAATTGGAGACAGGATTACAGACGTGCAATTGGCCAAGAACCTTGGTGCCAAAGCCATTTGGCTCAACGCCGATCCCAATTTGGGTGGGGCAGAAGTAGCCGATAGTATGGAAGCTTTAAAAGAAACAGTGGCACTTGAATCCCTGCAATGGGAAGAGATTTATCGCTTTTTAAAATTGGGATTGAGGCAAGTAACGCACGAGCGCAATACCAATGAAACCAAGATTCATGTGGAACTAAATCTAGATGGTTCTGGCAAGGCCGATATTCAAACAGGCTTGGGCTTTTTTGATCATATGCTTGACCAGATTGCGCGTCATGGCAAATTAGATTTAACCTTGCATACCAAGGGTGATTTACATATAGACGAACACCATACTATTGAAGATACGGGGATTGCTTTGGGAGAAGCTTTTGCTTTGGCATTGGCCGATAAAAGAGGGATGGAGCGTTATGGTTTTGCCCTACCCATGGATGAGGCATCCGCCCAAGTATTGATTGATTTTGGGGGAAGAAATTGGTTGGTTTGGGACGTAAGTTTTAGCCGTGAAAAAATTGGAGAAATGCCCACAGAAATGTTCTTCCATTTTTTCAAGAGCTTTAGCGATGGAGCCAAATGCAACCTCAATATTAGTTGCAAAGGAGACAATGAACACCATAAAATAGAAGTCATTTTCAAGGCTTTTGCCAAAGCCATTCGCATGGCGGTGAAAAGAGATCCATTCTCCAATCACCTGCCTTCTACCAAAGGTGTTCTATAAGCTTATTTAATTCG
>CAIZMD010000620.1 GCA_903933995.1 uncultured Bacteroidota bacterium | reverse complement strand
CATTAGTCTCCTGGTTTGTGCTTCTACCCCATTGACTGAGTCAATCACCAATATAACACTATCCACCGCTGTAAGGGTTCTGTAAGTGTCTTCCGCAAAATCCTTGTGACCAGGTGTATCCAGAAGATTGATAGATATACCTTGGTATTCAAAAGTCATCAATGAAGTAGCCACAGAGATACCACGTTGGCGTTCAATTTCCATGAAATCACTGGTAGCGTGTTTCTTGATCTTATTGCTTTTTACGGCACCGGCTACTTGAATGGCACCACCAAATAGCAAAAACTTCTCGGTCAAAGTAGTTTTACCGGCATCCGGGTGCGATATAATGGCAAATGTTTTCCTTCTGCTAATTTCTTTCTCGTATTTCATAAATATTCATTCATCCTTTCTGGCTAACCAAAAACAGGTTCGTTTTCAAGGCGGCAAAGGTAAGGCTTGGCAAGCGTTTTTAATAGCTGATCTGTTCATGGGTTGATTTTCCATTTTCCAAGCGTACGATATACAATTTATCGTACTCATTATCACCCAAATTGGGATATGTAGAACTGCCCGTTAATAGATTCACCAAACCTGGCACCGTATTGGAATGACCTACCACCAAAATGGTTTTCCCCTTCCAACTTTTCAACAGTAATGCCAAATCGGCCTGCTTACTGGGATCATAGGTTTGAATTTCCACACCCAATTTGGCAGCAATGGGCATTGCCGTAGATCGGGTTCTGTTATATTTTGTTGAAAATATAGATTGTATGGGATATGATTTTAAAACAGAAACCAAATGATCAGCCCTGATTTTACCTTGTGCAGAAAGCGGTGGATCAGCCTGCATTTGGGTAGAACCCGCAGCAGTAGTGTCTTTCTCTGCATGCCTAACCAATATAATAGTAGTACTACTGTCTTTTTGAGCTGCTACAGAGAAACTAAAACTTCCTATGAAAACAAAAATTAGGATTAGGATTTGGCACGGTTTTTTCATACTTGTAGTAGGTGATTTTATTACCCTTTTAAAAATAGACAAATTTACCTTTCTATGAGAGCCTTATTGATCCTGATTTTTAGTTGGTGCTTGTTAACTAGTCAAGCGCAATCTCTTTCCAATCTGTTAAAGCCCAGTAAAACAGGAGGGGTAGCAGGATTGCAACAAGATGAAATTGCCAAAGGTCTCAAAGAAGCATTACAAGTAGGTGCCGATAAAACCATCCAACAGCTTACTCAAACCGATGGGTTCTTTGGTAACGCAGCTATTAAAATTTTAATGCCCCCAGAGGCTGAAAAAATTGAAAAATCCTTGCGCAGCCTAGGTTTTAACAAACAGGTAGACGATGCCATTTTAACCATGAATCGGGCTGCTGAAGACGCAGCCAAACAAGCAGCCCCTTTATTTGTAAAAGCCATACAAGAAATCAGTTTAGAAGACGCCATAGGCATTTTAAAAGGGGATGATAAAGCTGCTACCACCTATTTACAAGGTAAAACCAATACGGCATTAACAGCAGCTTTTAGACCCAGTATAGAACAGTCACTGGAAAAAACTGGTGCCACCAAACAATGGAATAGCATTGTTACCCAATACAATAAATTTACTTTCAAGAAAATCAATCCTGATTTAGCAGGATATGTAACCGAAAAATCACTGACAGGAATTTTTACGCAAATAGCTTTGGAGGAACAACAGATCAGAAAAGATCCATTGGCAAGGTCTAGTGATTTACTAAAAAAGGTTTTTGGGAAGTCTAACTAATAGCGAGCGTTATTAGAAACCACCAATCAATCCATCAATGGAATTGGTTTTTTGAACAATACTTCTAATCTGCGTATCCAATTCATTGGCACTTTGAATCAAGTGCTCTAGTATGTCTTTGTTATTAACAGTATTGTTGTTGTTCAAGACTTCAATGACGCCCAAGATATTGGCCAATGGTCTTCGCACTTCGTGCGATTGAATAAAGGCAATATCTCTTAAAGCTTTGTTTTGGGATTTGAGCTTTTCTTGCACCAACACATCGTCCGTGACATTTCTATTGGTTCCAATTAGACGAATCACTTTACCGTTCTCCGCTTTTTTAACAATGGCATGAGATTCAACAAAACGAATCATGCCGTTGGTAGTGATGATTCTATACAAAGCCGAATCCATGTCTTTTTTACCAGACACCAATTCTCCAATAATTTCAATCATCATATTCATATCATCTGGATGCATTAATTTTTTCCAGATTTTGAATGGAGATAAGTCAGCGTCTTTGGAATAACCATAAATATCAAACATGGTATCATCCCAAATCACATGATTATTGTTTTTGATATCAATTTCCCAGATGCCAATTTTGGCTGAATCAGTTGCTAGGGTAAGACGCTGCAATAATTCTTCCTGCTGTTGCTGTGCCTGTTTGCGTCTAGTAATATCATTTTCAATGGTCATGAAACCAAGGTGTTTTCCCTTCTCATCAAAGAGTGGTTGGGAATCCACTTCTAACCAAACCTGTTCTCCGCTTTTGACAAAACTGTGGAACTCATCCTTGAAAGGTAACTTATGATCCAAAGCATATCTAAGTCGTTTTTGAGAATCCTCATCTGCGTCTTGTCCTTCTAAGGAAAAGCCTATTTTTTTACCCTTGATTTCATCCAAACTATATCCACTAATTCTAGTGAATCCTTGGTTAACCCAAATGATATTTTCATCCGCATCAGTAATCATGACTGAATTGGTAGTACTATGTGCTACCATGGCCAATCGCTTCACTTCATCCTGACTATAGGCTAATGCTTGTTCTACGTGTTTCTGAACCGTTATATCAAAGATGCAACCGTCTAAATAAGACAAGACTTGGTTTTGATCATAAACGCCTTGCCCCCTTTCAAATACCCAACGCAGGTCACCTTCTTTGTGCATCACTCGATACTCAATGGCATACTGTTGTTTTTTGTGGATGGCTTCTAAAATGGTTTGTTTTACCAAGGCTTTATCATCTGGATAGATTAAAGCAGTATAACCATCTTTCTTATTGGACATAAAATGGGATGCTGGAAAACCCGTAAGGTTTTCAATCTCATTGCTAATGAAAACAACAGAAAAGTCCTCATCGCCCAAGCACCTATAAATGACACCAGGAATATTATTGACCAACGAGATGAACTGTTCGTCATTCATTTTGTTCCCAACAGTTTGAGTTGCGTGTACCCGTTGGTGGTCATCCAAACTACTATTATAGGGTTCTTTCTTGGTTACATCGTGCCCCACACAAATAATGGCCATAGCTGTGCCTGACTCATTTCTAACACAGGATAGTTCCCATTGGGTCCAGTTATAATCGGTTTCGTCTGTGGCTTTTCTAACAGTAATCCCAACAGATTTTCCTGGTGACTTAATACAGGCTTTTGCCGCAGCATTACAAAGCGATACGTCATGTGCGTAAACAGTATTGCTAAAATGGGTGCCTAATAATTGATTTGTAACAAAGGAAAATTTCTCCTGGAAGAGGGGATTTACATACAAATACCCACCGCTCAGATCCGTAATGACTACGGAAAAGACACGGGAATGCAACAGCTGTTGCGGAAGTAGTTGATCTACTTGCAGTTGATTCATTACGGGTACGGTGTTAGGGATTAACAAACATGAAGAAAATATTAACAGTCAGGAAATTTGCGGATTAATCAAATTCCAAGACCATGTGTTAACATTAACAACATATTCTAACCTCTAAAATAGTGATTTAAAGGAGTTTAACGCCTTTAACACATTTTATTTTTATAAAATACAAATTAGTTGGTATAAAAAAAGGGCTGATATCAGCCCTTTTTAAAATATGTATGCAGAATGCTTAAATGTCTATTGCTTCACCATAAGCCATGGCAGTTGCTTCTTTTAAAGCTTCACTCATGGTTGGGTGAGGGTGAACTGCATTCAAAATTTCATGTGCAGTTGTTTCTAGTTTTCTAGCAACCACGGCTTCTGCAATGATTTCAGTTACATTAGAACCAATCATATGGCATCCTAAGAATTCGCCATATTTGGCATCATAAATCACTTTTACAAAACCTTCTGTTGCACCACTGGCACTTGCTTTACCGCTTGCCATGAAGGGGAATTTACCCACTTTCAATTCATAGCCAGCTTCTTTAGCAGCTTTCTCAGTCATACCAACACTGGCAATTTCTGGTGTGCAATAAGTACATCCTGGAATATTGCCATAATCCATGGCTTCAGGTAAATGATGCAATTTCTTCTCATTGTATCCAATAAACTCAGCTGTATTAATCCCTTCTTTGCTTGCTACGTGTGCCAAAGCCTGCCCTGGAGTACAATCACCAATGGCATAAATACCAGATACAGATGTTTGGTTGTATTTATCTACCAGAATCTTTCCTTTTTCGGTTTTGATCCCCAATTCTTCCAAACCAATGTTTTCAATATTGGCAACTACACCTACTGCACTCAATACAATATCAGCTTCTAAGAAGATTTCACCAGACTGGGTTTTCACTTTGGCTTTAACACCTGCACCGCTAGTGTCTACTGACTCTACAGATGCATTGGTCATAATATCAATGCCTTGTTTCTTGTATTGCTTTTCCAATTCTTTAGAAATGTCTTCGTCTTCAACAGGAACAATTCTTGGCAAGAATTCAACAATGGTTACTTTAGTACCCATACTATTATAGAAATAGGCAAACTCAACCCCAATGGCACCACTACCCACAACAATCATGCTTTTTGGTTGTATAGGCAAAACCATTGCTTCGCGATAAGAAACAATTTTTTGACCATCTACTGGCAAGTTGGGCAATTGCTTGGCCCTTCCACCTGTTGCAATAATAATATGTTTGGCTTCAACTATTTGTTTTGCACCGTCTGCAGCAGTTACTTCTATTTGTCCTTTGGCCTTGATTTTACCATAGCCCATCACAACGTCAATCTTGTTCTTCTTCATCAAGAACTGAACACCCTTACTCATTTTATCGGCTACGCCCCTACTTCTTCCAATAACACCACCAAAATCATGGCTAATATTATCTGCAGAAATACCATACGCTTTGCTATGTTTCAAGTAGTCATACACTTGTGCGCTTTTCAACAAAGCTTTGGTGGGAATACAACCCCAGTTCAAACAAACGCCACCAAGACTTTCTTTCTCAATGATCGCTACTTTAAAACCCAATTGTGATGCGCGAATAGCCGCTGGGTATCCACCCGGTCCGCTTCCTAGAACAATTACGTCATATGCCATGGCTGATAAACTATTTTTTTTAATGAATAAAAGAAGTTTGTGGGTCTTCTTGAGGTTGCAAAATTACTGTCAAAACCGCAAACCGAAAAAAGAGAGTTGTTAAAGCTCTAACTTATTCAAACATGACCCTAATGGATTGATAGAACCATTTATTTTCTACATTGGCTCTGTTTTGTTGCAGCTGCTCATTGAATACTTGAAATCCAAAAAGACCAGCCATATTTCCATTTCTTAAAGAGAGTTCTAAATAACCAGCAGAATTAAACCATGCCAATTTTTCGGTTCCTGGCACATCTGTATAATTACTTGATATTGTGTCAAATGCCTCATCTCTTCTAAAGTAAATCTTGAACTTTCTCCCCTTGCCATGTTGATCAAAATCTACCTTGGTAATATTGATGACAACATTCTCAAAACTGTCTATGAATAGAATTTGACCTTCCATCCAATCCTGTCCGATGGTTGGTTTTAGTGGGTATCGTTCAACAATGGGTTTGGCAATAGCCCCTTTAAAACTCAAAGGCTTTCCGCCAGCACTTGGAATAATACTATCTGCAATTAACTGGGTTAATTCCAATAAGGTTTTCTGACCCTTTACCGGAATGGCCATTAACTCTTTGGGAATCTCTCCTGTAATCATGGTTAATATGCCATTGTCTGGACAGATAATCACCTGTTGGCGATATTGGGCAACCAATAATTGTTTGGGTGGGGTTTCAAAAAAATTGACAATCACTAAGTGTAAACTTCCTGGAGGATAATACTTAAAAGCATTGGAACAGATATAAGCCGCTTGCGGAAAATTGGTCTGAGACAAATAATGCGTAATATCATTAATAAGAAAACTCGGATCTACAGATAGGAATTGTCCTTTAATGGCTCCAACGAGATAATCGCGTTGACCAATATCAGTTGTCAGCGTTAAGATGGGCATTCAACATTCATAACGCTGTAGCAAACCATTTATTTTGCAAGCACACCGTCTTGATAGAAAAATTTGTTCACCAACTTGTCAGCCAATGAAGGGAAGAATCTATTGAGCAAGACAGTTCGCTTTCCTGTAAAAGTTAAAACAATGGTTCTTTTTCTTTTTTCAATAGCTTTTATAATATGAAATGCACAGGTTTCTGCACTCATCATGGCGCCTTCATTCATGGGAGATTCGCCTTGAGACTTACCAGACTTATTCAAAGCCACATTGCGAATATTGGAAGTAGTGAATCCCGGACAAACCCAAAGTACATTGGTACCACTATGTAATAATTCAGTTCTTAGCGCTTCTAAAAATCCATTTACCGCAAACTTACTAGCGGAATACCCACTTCTACCAGGCAGACCTCTATAACCAGCAATGGAGGATACACCAACTACAGTACCATTATTTTTCAATATATGAGGTAATGCAAATTTTGTACATGCCACAGTACCCCAAAAATTAATATCCATTACTTTTCTAATGGTATCCAATTCGACCTCTTCTACTTCAGAACGCATGCTAATACCCGCATTATTGATCAAAATATCAATAGTTCCAAAAGTCTT
>CAIZMD010000619.1 GCA_903933995.1 uncultured Bacteroidota bacterium | reverse complement strand
GCCAAAGTGCTGGATTTAATGAGTATGTACCAAGTAAAGGAATACCAGCTGGTAAAACAATAGGCATTTGGGTTAACTTTGCAGCTCAAATAACCCATATGCGCGTTCATTTTTCTTTATTTCTGATAATAGGTTTGGCATTTGCCGCCTGTTCACCCAATAATGTAACCATTGACAACAAGATCAAAACCCATTTTGATGCCAAGGGAGTTACTGGTAGTTTTGCCATTTATAATAATGGGAGTGGTCAATTTACTATTTATAACCTAGCTCGCTACCGCGATACGGCTTATCTGCCAGCTTCTACTTTTAAGATTGTCAATAGTTTGATTGGTTTAGAGACTGGTAAGATTTTTAATGAGAAAATGCTCATTAAATGGGATGGCGTAGTCCGTGATATACCAAACGGAGATAGCAGCATGAGTTGGAATCAAGACCTGACCATGGAGGAAGCTTTTAAAAGATCAGCAGTTCCTTATTTTCAAGAAGTGGCTCGCAGAATAGGAAAAGACACCATGCAATTCTGGCTAGATTCAATCAAATATGGTAACAAACAAATGGGCAAAACCATAGACCAGTTTTGGCTGGACAATAGTTTGAAAATTACGGCCGATGAACAAATGGGGTTGGTTAAGAAACTATATTTCAATTTGTTACCCTTACAAAAAAGAACCCAGGAGATAGTCCGCAAAGTGATGGTACAAGAAGACAATGCCAATTATAGACTGGCTTATAAAACAGGATGGGGCTATAGAGAGAACGGCAATGCCTTGGGTTGGTTAGTAGGATGGATTGAAGAAAACAAACACGTGCACTTCTTTGTGCTCAATGTAGAAGCACCCCATAATACCAAGCCTGGAACCATTAGACAAGACATCTTAAAAGCGGTGTTGAAAGAACAAGGATTTCTAGAAGGCAAACGCTAAACCATTCCACCAGATAGTTGTTAGATAAACTTTAGATTTGTAACACAACCTGTATTATGCAATTGTATTGTAATTCGCTTACCAATAGAACCCGTTTGGCCACTCGGGAGGTAAAGATTGGATCCCTATCGTTGGGCAATTTTCATCCGGTTCGGGTGCAGACCATGACCACCACAGACACCATGAATACCCTTGCAACGGTGGAACAAACCATTCGTTGTATAGAAGCAGGTGCAGAGTTGGTGCGTATTACTGCCCCCAGTAGAAATGAAGCAGAGAATTTACAAAATATTAAAAATGAATTGCGCAAACGTGGATACGATACCCCACTTATAGCCGATATTCATTTTACGCCCAATGCCGCCGAAATTGCCGCAAGAATTGTAGAGAAAGTGCGTGTGAATCCGGGCAACTATGTAGATAAGAAAAAGTTTGAACAGATAGATTATACAGATGCGGAATATGCAGAAGAAATAGAACGCATTCAAGAAAGATTCACGCCATTACTACGCATTTGCAAAGAGTATGGAACTGCCATGCGCATTGGCACCAACCATGGTTCTTTGAGTGATAGAATCATGAGCCGCTATGGAGATACCGCCAATGGTATGGTAGAATCAGCCATGGAATTTTTGCGCATAGCGCGATACGAATCTTATCACAATATTGTGCTCAGCATGAAGTCTAGTAACCCACAGGTAATGGTGCAGGCTTATAGATTGTTGATTCAACAAATGGACGCAGAGTTTGGAGAAATTTATCCTTTACACTTGGGCGTTACTGAAGCAGGTGATGGAGAAGACGGAAGGGTAAAAAGTGCGGCAGGGATTGGAACATTATTAGAAGATGGAATAGGAGATACGGTACGCGTGAGTTTAACGGAAGACCCAGAATTTGAAATTCCTGTTTGTAAAGACTTGGTTAAAAGGTATACCCAACCAGCGCCATCCACTCAGACCATCCCGGCAATAGAAAAAATTGGATATAGTCCCTTTGTTTATGGCAGAAGAAAAACTTTTGCAGTAGACAATATTGGTGGCAAACAAGTGCCAGTAGTAGTAGCAGACTTAAGCAAATTGTCTAGTATTCAGGCTGCTGATTTAGCCGCTATTGGTTATAGGTATGATGCAGCAACAGACAAATGGAATATCAGTGACGCCGCAGCCGATTATGTATTCACAGGCAACCAAGTATTGGATTTTGCACTGCCTGGAACCTTGAAAGTCATTAGCTATCCCGCTACAGCGGCCCTAGCCAATGACCCAACAAAATGCTTACCCATATTTGATGCACAAGGATATCTGGAATCGGAGTACAAACATCCCGTCTTGAATTTTGTAATGGTAGATTGTTATTCAGACCAGACTCCCATTAATGATTATAGCTATTTAGACCAAGTAGCCAATGATCCTTCTGTAGTGCTATGTTTGAGTAGCCAGCACCAGCAAACCATGCCCGCGGTAAGAAGAATGTTTTTAGAACTAATCAACAAAGGCATCAACAATCCAGTAGTATTAATTACAGATAGTAATTGGCAAACTGCGGATGAACATTTGATTCATTTTAGCACCGAGTGTGGCGCATTATTCCTTGACGGATTTGGTGATGGGATTTGTTTGGGCATGTCAAGCAAATCCTATGAGACTTCGGCAGTAAACAATGCATCGGGTAGAAACTATTTGAACAACCAAAGCGTAGAACAGTTTTTGAACAATACCGCTTTTGGGATACTGCAAGCAACCAGAACCAGGATCTCTAAAACAGAATATATTTCCTGCCCTAGTTGTGGAAGAACCCTCTTTGACTTGCAAGAAACTACTGCTAAGATTCGCAGTGTGACCAATCATTTGAAAGGAGTGAAAATTGCCATCATGGGTTGTATTGTAAACGGACCGGGAGAAATGGCCGATGCCGATTTTGGTTATGTAGGTAGCGGTGTAGGTACTATTACTTTGTACAAGGGTAAAGAAGTAGTGAAGAAAAATATTGATAGTACTATTGCGGTCAACGAACTCATTCAATTACTCAAAGACAGTGAAGCCTGGATAGATCCGGCTTGATAAAGCTCCTGCTATGGAAACAGATTTTCTGGTTATTGGTTCTGGTATTGCGGGGCTTACTTATGCCTTGAAAATGAGTCAGGCCCATCCTGATAAAATCATTACCGTTATTACCAAAACCGATGCGGATGAAACCAATACAAAGTATGCCCAAGGTGGTATTGCCGGTGTTTGGGATGAGAACAAAGACAGTTATGACAAACATATAGAAGATACCCTTGTTGCTGGCGATGGTCTTTGTAATGAATCCATTGTGGCACTGGTGGTCAAAGAAGGTCCTGAAAGGATTAGAGAGATCATTGACCTAGGCGCCAATTTTGACCGCAATGAAAAAGGGGAATATAGTTTGGGTAAAGAAGGTGGTCATAGTGAGAATAGGATCTTGCACCACAAAGACGTTACCGGAAAAGAAATGGAGCGTGCACTATTAGCTCAGTTAGAAGCCGCTACTAATATTCATTTGATCAATCACTGTTTTGTGGTTGACATTATTACCCAACACCATTTGGGTTTCTTGGTTACCAAGTCTACTTTAGACATTACCTGTTATGGGGTCTATGTGTTGAACAAGCAGACCAACCAAATTGAAACCATTCTATCCAAGATTACCGTCTTGGCAACAGGTGGTTGTGGACAGGCTTATAGAACAACCACCAATCCCAGAATTGCCACCGGCGATGGGATTGCCATGGTCTATAGGGCTAAGGGAAAAATTGAGAACATGGAATTTATCCAGTTCCACCCAACGGCTTTATTTGAACCTGGTGTTTCTCCCTCTTTTTTGATTACAGAAGCCGTACGTGGTGATGGGGGGATTCTGCGCAATAAAGCGGGTGAGGCATTCATGGAGAAATATGATGAAAGAAAGGATTTAGCTCCTAGAGATATTGTAGCCAGAGCCATAGACAATGAAATGAAACGCACGGGTACCGAACATGTATACTTAGATGCAAGGCATATGGACAAGGATAAATTCATCCACCATTTTCCCAATATCTATGAAAAATGTTTGAGTATTGGTATTGATGTAATGCAACACATGATTCCTGTTGCTCCTGCTGCACATTATAGTTGTGGTGGCATTAAAACCGATGAATGGGGAAGAACCTCTATACAAAACCTATATGCCTGTGGCGAGTGTGCTAGTACAGGATTACACGGTGCCAATAGATTGGCCAGTAATTCTTTGTTAGAAGCCATGGTCTTTGCGCACCGAGCCTTTTTAGACAGTGCAGACAAAGTAGACCAATTAAGCTTTGAAAAACGCATTCCGGATTGGAAGACTACAGGTACCAGTGACCCCAGAGAAATGATCCTGATTACCCAAAGCCAAAAAGAGCTTACCCAGATCATGAGTGACTATGTGGGAATTGTTAGAACCGATATTCGTTTAGAAAGAGCCATGAAACGCTTAGACCTACTTTTCACGGAGACCGAAGACCTTTACCGTTCTACCAAAGTATCTCCACAGTTAAGTGAATTACGCAACCTGATTACGGTTGGGTACCTAATTGTAAAAGGGGCTCAATTCAGAAAAGAAAGCAGGGGGTTGCACTATAATACAGACCATCAACAGAAATCAGATTTGTTGCAAAATATCATTTTGTAACTTGCTCTTAGAAATTGTCACATGTACTATATTACCTACGGATTTTTTTATTTGTTATCGCTGATACCATGGCCTATCATGTATGTGATAGCCGATGCTTTTTATGGCTTGGTGTATTATGTAATAGGCTATAGAAAAGCCGTTGTCATGAAAAATCTTTCCATTGCCTTTCCGGAAAAATCAGAAGCAGAGCGGATAAGAATTGCCAAGGATTTCTACCATAATTTCATTGACATGGTGTTTGAAACCATCAAAATGTTTTCTATTAGCAATAAAGAAGTGGCTAAAAGATTTTCTTCCAATGCAGAAGTGCTAAATAATTTATACAGTAGCGGTCAAAACGTGCAGTTGCAATGTGGGCATTTCTTTAACTGGGAAGTCATTAATCTTGGTATTGGTCTTGTAAGCAAATATCCATTTGTTGGAGTGTACCAACCATTAACCAATAAAGTCTTTAATAAGATGATGTTGGATATGCGTGTAAAGAATGGAACCATCTTGGTGCCGGCCAATGAGTTCAAAAATAATTTCAAAGCCTATGTGCCAGATAGGTATGCATTGGGTTTGGCAGCTGATCAGAATCCACCCAATCAGTTCAAAGCCCATTGGGTCAATTATTTTGGAAGATTAACCCCCTTTGTGGTGGGACCCGAAAAAGGAGCCAAACTGAATAATACGGCCGTTGTTTTTGGACATTTTTATAAAGTAAAGCGTGGTTATTATAGAGTGGATCTAGATGTGATTACTACTACTCCAAATTTATACAAAGACGGGGAATTGACACAGGTCTTTGCGGGTTATGTGGAGCGGGCAGTTAAATTAAAACCAGCTAATTATCTCTGGAGTCACAGAAGGTGGAAATGGGAATTTGATCCAGAAAAGCATGGACAGCTTCTTGTTAAGTGAAGAGTGAAGAATGAACAAGGATTGTCTACAACTAGATTAATAAAAAAAGTCCCGAACATTGTTCGGGACTTTTTAGTATTTAAAGCGTTTGATTAATTCAATGCTGCTTCTGTTTTTTCAATCTCAATTTTGTCGCCTAATTCCTTGATTAGACCAAAGCCACCAACCACATTTCTGAGGTTATGGAATCCTTCACGCTTTAGCAGAGAAAGGGCAATCACACTTCTATAACCACCCGCGCAATGCACATAAATATTATGGTGGTCATCTAGGTTAGCCATGCTAGCAGGATCGGTTAAATCAGCTAAAGGAATATTCAAAGCGTCTTTTACATGGGCTTCATCATACTCGGTCTCTTTGCGTACATCAATGATCACAATATTTGGATCAAAAGGAATATCCATGGCTAGTTCATCCGCTTCCACGTCAATGATCATGTCAATTTTTTCACCAGCATTCACCCATGTGTTATAGCCACCATCTAAAAAGCCAATAAACTTTTCAAAACCCACCCTGGTCAATCGTACAATAGATTCTTTTTCCTTGCCAGGTTCCGCCACCAATAAGATGTTTTTTGTAAAAGGAAGAATCATCCCTGCCCATTCAGCAAATCGGCCTTCTAGGCCAATACTAATAGAACCTGGTACAAAACCTTCTGTGAATCGCGCAGCAAAACGAGTATCCAAAATAATGGTATCATCAAGGGCGGCCAATTGCTTAAACTCCAATGCATTCAAGGGTTTCAAACCTTTTTCCATGACTGCATTGATATTCTCGTACCCTTCTTTATTAATCTTGGCATTGATAGGGAAATAACTAGGAGGTGCAGCTAAACCCTCTGTAACGGCTGTTACAAAACTGGCTTTGTCTGGTTGCTGTAAAGCATAGTTGCCCAATTTTTGGGCTCCAATGGTACTTTGATTTTCGGGCCCCATACTCTTACCACAACTACTTCCAGCACCATGACCAGGATAAACAATCACATCATCGGCCAAAGGCATAATCTTGGACTGCAAACTCTCATAGAGCATGCCAGCCAAGTCATCCATGGTAATTTCATTGGATTTTTGTGCTAGATCGGGTCTGCCCACATCACCTACAAACAAAGTATCACCGGTAAAGATGGCGTGGTCCTTACCCGCTTCATCTTTCAACAAATAGCAGGAGCTTTCTAGGGTATGTCCAGGGGTATGCAAAACCTCAATGGTTACCGCACCAATTTGAAATGTTTCACCATCCTTAGCTATATGCACGGGTAATTTGGTTACCGTGTCTGGTCCATAAATAATGGTAGCGCCAGTGGCAGCGGCCAAGTCTAAATGCCCACTCACAAAATCGGCATGAAAATGTGTTTCAAAAATATATTTGATGGTGCTACCTCTTTCGGTAGCTAGTTTCAAGTATTCTTCAATATCTCTTAGGGGGTCTATTACAGCTGCAACACCCTCACTTTCAATATAGTAAGCGGCTTCGCTTAAACAGCCGGTATATAATTGCTCTATCAGCATGGCTTAAAATTTAGACAAAGATATAGCAAGCTTCAGGCCAAAATCATTAGTCGCCAGAAAGTCAGAAGAAGAATATGTGAAGCTCCTTAACCTACCAAGGTTTCCACAAAAGAAACCACTTCAGCCAAACGGCTATAGTTCACAGAATAATAAATGAATTTACCGTCTCTAGAAGTAGATACAATACCTGCCCTTCTTAAAATGGCCAAGTGTTGTGATGCCACAGATTGCTCAAGGCGCAACTTCACATAGATTTCAGTAACTGTCATTTTTTGTTGATCATCAAGGAGTTTGATGATTTGCTGTCGTAGTTTGTGGTTGATAGAACGCAGAATTAAGGCTGCTTTCTTGGTATGGATAAAATCAACTTTTAGAGCTGTTTTACCTGCATTCAACACAACGGATTGCATGGTCTGACTCATGGGGGGGAGTATTAATTAATGATACAAAAATACTAGATTCTGATATTAAAGTTATACAAATATTTTAGCATTGCATATGAAAATAATCAAATATCATATAAGGGAATCGTCATTTTTTGGCAGGGACTGAGTAGAAAGCCTTCAAATAAAATGGCTC
>CAIZMD010000618.1 GCA_903933995.1 uncultured Bacteroidota bacterium | reverse complement strand
TTACTTAAATCTTATTTACTCCTAGCTATAACTGCAAATAGGGCTAAATTATTATGTGAGGGATAAATTATATTAAGTGAAGGAAAGGTTATTTACTTGGCTCATGGTCTTTTCCAGACCAATGGCAGCAAACATTTCTATGATTTCAACGCATTTGGCAACTTTCTGGTTCACAATGCCTTGTTCGTTTGCCTCCCACTTGCCTAGTACAAAATCTACCTGGCGTCCCTTGGGAAAATTATTGCCAATGCCAAAACGCAGTTTGGGGTATTGATCGGTTCCTAAAATCAGTTGAATGTCTTTAAGACCATTGTGGCCAGCGTCAGAACCGTTGCCGCGTAGGCGGATTTTTTCTAATGGAAGTGCTAGGTCATCAACAATGGTCAGGGTATTGGCTATTTCTATTTTTTCCTTGTCCATCCAATATTTAAAAGCCCTACCGCTAAGATTCATATAGGTAGTGGGTTTGATGCAGAAAAAGGTCTTGCCTTTCCATTTAACCTCGGCCACATCGGCTAGCCGATCATTTTTAAAAAAGCCCCCTTGCTTGATCACAAATTCACTGACTACGTCAAAGCCAATATTATGGCGCGTATGGCGATATTCTTCACCAATATTGCCCAGACCAACTATCAAAAACTTACTCATGGCCCCAAAAATAGGTGATCTTACCACAATAAAAAACGCCCCCGAATTCGGAGGCGTTTCAAAGCTATTAAACAACCAATTATTTCTTCTTGGCGTCTTTGTCTGCAGTTGCTTCTTCTTGTTTCAGCTGACGAGTCATTACTACTGAAGCAATAGGAATACGTGGTGAGTTCAAAACTTCATAGTTTTCATCTTTCACGTCTTCTACTCTAATGTTTGCATTCAACTCCAAATTAGTAATGTCTACTTCAATGGATTCTTTTAGGAATTTAGGCAAGGTTTTAACTTTCAAGGATTTCATCTTGATCACTAATTTACCACCACCTTTCACACCTACTGATGTACCAACAAATTTCAGTGGTAGGGTTGCTATCACTTTTTTGTCGTCTACCAGTTCTAACAAATCAACGTGGATCAGTGTATCACTGATTTTGTCAAATTGTAAGTCTTTTAGGATACAAGTGTAAGTTTTGCCATCCACGGTTACATTGGCTAATTGGAATTCACCAGTGTACACCAAAGGCTTGAAAGCCTTTGCAGGAGCATAGAAATTGATCTCCTGAGCACCCCCGTAAATTACAGCTGGCACGCATTCCTGAGAGCGAATTTGGCGGGCGGCTTTTTTGCCATGCTCGGTCCTCAGTTGTCCTTCGATTGTAATTGTGTTCATTTTTATAAATTTTTTGGACGGCAAAGGTAAGGAAACAAGGTCAGAAAAAAGGCTAGAATTTGAATGATTCTTAAAATAAATAAACCCGCTCTTTTTCATGATGAAAAAGAAACGGGTTCAATGTTTTACGTATAAATATTAATTAACCTTTATTCTCCCTTCCCTTTAATTGAGAATGGATAAACAAACTGGTAATACTCTTATTCTCGTAGGCATTGCGAATGGCAATGGCAAACAAATCGGCCACAGAAATAGCTTTGATTTTTCTAGACTCCTGTTTTAAAGGAATGGTATCACAAACCACCAACTCTTCTAACACAGAATTTTCAATATTATCATAAGCCGCACCACTCAATACTGGGTGGGTAATCAGGGCTCTAACGCTAGTAGCGCCTTTCTCCTTGAGAAGACCCGCCGCCTTTGCAAGGGTACCACCTGTATCACAGATATCGTCAATTAAAACAATGTCTTTTCCGGTTACGTCACCAATCACCACCATACTGGCAATCTCGTTGGCGCGCTTGCGATGCTTATCGCAGATGACCATGGGTGCATTGAAATAGCTAGCAATCTCCCGCACACGGTTGGTAGAACCTACGTCCGGAGCAGCAAAAGCCAGGTTATTCAATTTTAGTTGTTCTATATAAGGGATAAAGATGGCAGAACTGTCTAAGTGATCCACTGGAACGTCAAAGAAACCCT
>CAIZMD010000617.1 GCA_903933995.1 uncultured Bacteroidota bacterium | reverse complement strand
TCACCATATAACCAAGCCTGTGTAATATTTTGAAAAGAATGGTTCTCTGCAATTTGCTGTGGCGGCAGGTGACAGTGATAATCAATCACGGGCATCTGCTTTGCGTATTCATGGTAGAGTTTCTCTGCTGTTTTATTTTGTAACAGGAAATGCTCATCTAAAAAGGGCTTCATACAATCAATTTTTCTTATCCAATTGCTTGGTTGGCTGAACCAACCGTTTATAAACTCACACCCCTTTTCCAAGGAATGAAATCATCTTGTCCGTGTTTTACTGCAGCAACTTTTATATTCCCGCTAGCTACTTCAACAACATAATCCAAAATACGTTCACCGGCTTCTTCAATAGTTTCTTCACCTTCAATAATAGTTCCGGTATTGATATCCATAATGTCTTGCATTCTTTGGAAGAGTGCAGAATTAGTAGCTATTTTAACTACTGGAGTGATTGGGTTACCAGTTGGTGTTCCAAGGCCAGTGGTAAACAATACAACAGTAGCGCCAGAAGCAACTTCTGCAGTGGTTGATTCCACATCATTACCTGGTGTACACAATAAATTCAAACCTGGTTTGGTAACGGGTTCTGTATAATCCAGTACATCTACCACCGGAGAGGTACCCCCTTTTTTGGCCGCACCCGCACTTTTAATGGCGTCTGTAATCAATCCATCTTTGATATTTCCAGGAGAAGGATTCATATAAAATCCACTTCCAGCTTCTTCCGCCAAGCGATTATAGGTCTGCATCAAGTGCATAAATCTATTTGCCTTTTGTTCGTCAACACAACGGTCACTTAATTCTTGTTCAACTCCACATAATTCAGGAAATTCTGAAAGAATCACAGAACCACCTAATGCTACTAGGAGGTCTGAAGTAAAGCCAATGGCAGGATTGGCAGAGATGCCAGAGAATCCATCAGAACCACCACATTCTAATCCTATCACAATTTTAGAAACTGGGGCGGGTTCTCTTTTTTGTTCATTGGCTTTTACCAAGCCTTTGAAAGTTTGTTGTATGGCCGATGCCAATAAATTGGTTTCCAATCCTGTTTTCTGTTGTTCTAAAATATACATTGGACGGTCATATTCAGGAATCCTTTTAGCAATTTCTTCTTGCAACATAGACACTTGGGCGTTCTGACAACCCAAACTCAAAACGGTTGCACCAGCACAGTTAGGATGGGTAATATAACCAGCCAACAAGGCGCATAATGCTTGCGCATCTGATCTTACGCCACCACAACCACCTTCGTGATTTAAAAACTTGATACCACTGATATCTGGGAATAAAGGCTCAACACCTTGACCAACTAATTTTTCTTCAAATAATTCTTCCTCGATGGCTTCCATACTTGCTCCACTCTTATACAAACTGGCTAGCTTGTTGGTATATTGATGGTATTTTCTAGGACGCGCATAACCCAATTCTTCCATCAGGGCTTCTTTTAATACCTCTACATTTCTATTCTCACAAAAAACCATGGGAACCACTAACCAATAATTACCCGTTCCTACAGAACCATTCTTACGGTGATAACCCATAAAAGTTCTGTTCTTCCATTTTTCAATAGAAGGCATTTGCCAATCAGTTCTACGCTCGCCTAGTTGATATCCATCTGAAGCGTGTCTAATATTTTCAGTGGCAATTCTTACTCCAATTGGTAATAAAGTTTTAGCCTTACCCACTAAAACCCCGTACATGATAATATCTTGACCTTCGGCAATTTCTTTAGTAGTGAATTTGTGTTTGGCTGGAACATCTTCTAACAAAGTATAAGACTGGTCTTTAAATTCCAGTATTTCACCCTTTCCCAAATCTTGCAAAGCCACCAATACATTGTCATTGGGGTGCACTTGTAATATTCTTCTTTTGATAGACATGATTTGCTAATTAATCCTTTAAAGTTCGCAAAATTTCTGTAATTCCTTGTTCTTGACAAGCAGCTAATACTTGAACTAGATCCTCTTTAAGTTCAGGAATACTTGATAGGTTGGCATTCCAAATGCTAGTCTCTTGTAAAACGGCAATCACCGTTTTTTCTAGATCAGTTTTTTGCCAGCAAATATGCAAATTCGCTAGTTTCTCATCTGTCAATGCAATTCTATTGCCGCTAACTTCGGCATAATATTTTCCATCGCCATCCTGTACCGTACGCATCAGCAATAGGTAGGCAGCAAAGCCCAATAACATTCTTTTGCGAGATGCTGAACCCTGTTCATACGCCCTTTGAATCAATGGCATACACCTTGATGCCATTTTCAGGCTGTATTGCATGCTAATATTCACCCAACGGTGTTCAATGCTATTATTTCTAAAACGGTCTATCACTTGTTGGGCAAAATCTTGTGCTTCCGCTTCAGTAATGGAACTAGAAACCACTAATGGTTTGATTTCTTCCATCATCAATGCTGAAACAAAGCCTCTAAATTGCTCTGAAGCCATAGCTTCTTTTACCGTTTCAAATCCACTTAACATAGCTAGTGCACATGAAAAACTATGGGTGGCATTTAGTAACCTGAGTTTAAGCTCCTTGTATTTAGAAATATCAGATGTTAATTTAACTCCCGAATTCACAGATGCAAAAGACAAAATCTCTTTGGTTCTATCAAGACTAGTTTCAATAGCCCATAAACTATAGGGTTCTGCCATGATCATTAAACTGTCTTCAAAACCTAATGTTTCATTTAAGATGGCAGCGTCTGCGGCAGGCAATTTGCCTGGCACAATGCGGTCTACTAATGAATTACAAAAATCATTGGCATTTACTAACCACGCAGTAAATGAAGCATCCAATTGATTAAACTTGGCTAAGTCTAATAAAATGGATTGTAGTTTATGCCCATTATCAGAAATTAATTCGGTAGGAATAATCACCATGCCTGATTCTAAAGAACCATTAAAATGCTGGTATCTTTTATATAAAAATGACAAGAGCTTTGCAGGAAAAGAAGCTGGGGGATTGGCATGAATTGATTCTTCTACCAATACAATTCCTACTTCTGTTGTATTGGACACCACTATTTGCATGGCCGGGTTTTCTGCAGCCATTAAAATAGTATTCCAATGGCTATTGGCAGCCAATACCCTACTAATACTGGCATTCAAATCCCATCTATCCACTGCCTGTCCATTTTCAAACCCTCTAACTACAACCGTATATAGACCATCCTGTTGCTGAAAATCGTCTGAGC
This sequence comes from uncultured Bacteroidota bacterium, assembly GCA_903933995.1. Lineage (GTDB taxonomy): Bacteria > Bacteroidota > Bacteroidia > Chitinophagales > Chitinophagaceae > Sediminibacterium. The sequence goes on along the minus strand of CAIZMD010000617.1, from coordinate 127 downwards.
CAGGTGTATCAGTTGATTTAACCACTATTACCCTACCATTAAAAAAACCATGTTTATTGGCAAGGTCTATATAAACATCAGGCAGACCACGTAATAACACACCTGTACCAAATTGCAAAACCCTTTC
>CAIZMD010000616.1 GCA_903933995.1 uncultured Bacteroidota bacterium | reverse complement strand
GCTCTTTGTGTTGGGATTAAATTGCGGTTTTAAATTCATGCTTAAGTTGTTGCTCACATCAAAATCTTTCAAATGGCCAAAGACTGTGGCGTCTACAACGTTTAGTCCCCAAGCCAATAAGAAAAATAGAATACTATAATCTCTATCGCGTCTAAAACTATTTCTATAACTCTGAAGCGAAGTGGTACTTAGGTTTTTTAAGTCTGGATCAATGGCTGCTAATCCGGTAGTGTCTCCAGTAGTCTCAAAAGTATATTTTGCCTCGTAGGCATATTTTGTTTTCTTGTACCAATTGTTATTGTACACAAACATCACAGTTGGAATAGCTATGGCACCGTAGACCAAAGGGATTTTCCAATATTCACGGTTATAAGCCTGCCCCCATCCTGGAATTAAAGCAGACCTTCGGGTTGCTTTTCTGGGATCATGTTTAACTACAGTATCTTTTTTGATTAATGATCCTGTATCGGCAATTGGGCTCATGGAATTGCTTGGAACAACTTTTCGGGCACTACTGTCTGTTTGTGCACCAATATGCTGAGATAGCAAAAAGTTAACCAACAACAATATGAGAATTCGGTATGGATTCATGTAGGATTAACTGACCGTAACATGCATAGCTTCTAGAATCTTATTCAATTCTTCCAATGAATAATATTCTATGCTAATACTGCCATAGCCTTTTTTGTTATGCGCCATTCGGACTTTGGTTCCAAAATGCGATGCTAAATTATCCTCTATTTTTCTGTATGCAGGAGGGAGTTCATTTTTTACAGAAGGTTTAACAGCTCCCTGTTTGTCTGCCTTATACATTTTGCGCACCAATTCTTCTGTTTGTCTTACACTCAAACCCTTTGAACTGATTTCTTTGAAAACAAACAATTGCTTGTCAATAGTATCTATATTCACTAGTGCTCTAGCGTGTCCCATACTCAAAGAACCGTTGCGTACCGCCAACTGAATATCTGGTGGCAATTTTAGTAGTCTAATATAGTTGGTAACGGTGCTTCTTTCTTTGCCCATGCGTTCTGCCACCTGTTCTTGGGTGTAGTTTAACTCTTCCATCATGCGCTTATAACTCAATGCAATTTCTACTGCATTCAAGTTCTCTCTTTGCAGGTTTTCTAACAATGCCAGTTCTAGCAATTGCTGATCATTTGCCTGACGGATATAAACAGGAACGTCTTTTAAACCTGCAATTTTAGACGCCCTAAACCTGCGTTCTCCCGCTATCAATTGGTATTTACCATTGGCCAATCTGGAAACGGTCAATGGTTGAATAATATCGTGCAGTTTAATAGAAGTGGCTAGCTCATTTAGTGCTGTCTCATCAAAATCCCTTCTTGGCTGTTTGGGATTGATCACAATTTCTGTAATGGCTAATCTATTGGTGCCAGTAGCTTCTTCTACCACATTGGTTTTTAAATTGCCTTCCGTGGTTTTTAAGTCCGCGTCTATATTCTGTAATAAAGAACGGATTCCCTTGCCTAGGAGATCCTTATTTTGTTTGGGTGTGCTCATCTTACTGGCTATTTGGGACTATTCAATGATTCTTTCTTCGTTACTCATTTTGGTGAGTCCGTTGTTTTGCAATATTTCTTTTGCAAGGTTGAGATAATTCACGGCGCCCTTACTTTCTGCATCGTAAAGGATTACCGGTTTGCCCACACTTGGGGCTTCACTCAATCGGGTATTTCTATGAATGATGGTTGAAAATACCATATCGTCAAAATGCCTTCTTACTTCACTCACAACCTGATTACACAAGCGCAATCTACCATCATACATGGTCATTAGAATGCCTTCAATTTTCAATTCAGGATTCAACCTATTTTGAACAATCTTAATAGTGTTTAAGAGTTTGCCCAAACCTTCTAGTGCAAAGAATTCACATTGTACTGGTACAATTACTGAATCAGCTGCCACCAATGAATTTACGGTAATCAGACCCAGAGAAGGAGAGCAGTCAATGACAATAAAATCATATTTTTCTCTTACTTGGTCCAAAATTCCCTTCATCACATTTTCACGATTGGGATAATTGATCATTTCAATTTCAGCCCCTACCAAGTCAATATGAGAAGGCATGAGGTCCAAATTAGGAACGTCACTTTTTAAGATCACATCAGTTGCAATGGTATTATTTACCATGCAGTCATATAGGCTGCTGGTAATATTGTGCAGGTCAAATCCCACGCCAGTGGTACTATTGGCCTGTGGATCCGCGTCTACCAATAAGGTACGGTATTCCAACACAGCCAAACTTGCTGCAACATTAATGGCGGTGGTTGTTTTTCCCACCCCTCCTTTTTGATTGGCCACGCCAATGATTATCGCCATATATTCCTCCATTTGTCTGATTATACAGACAGGTTATTGATCAAATCCAGTTTAAATATCCAAGCTACTGCCGATTGGGGGCAATAATAAGCTTTTGCCGGCGCTTCTAAAAGCCCCAATAGCCGCTTCATGGTCTATTTTGATAAATCCAAAGGTATCATAATGCATTCCAACCACCTGATTGCATTGAATAAATTCTGCACAAATCACAGCATCTGCCACATCCATGGTAAAATTGTCACCTATGGGAAGTAGCGCAAAGTCCAATTTGGCCCATTTGGGTATCAATTGCATGTCTAGGGTTAATCCTGTATCTCCGCTATAATAAAAATTACCTTCTTCCGTCATAAATACAAATCCCAAGGGATTCCCGCCATAAGAACCATCGGGCAACCCGCTACTGTGTTGGGCTACTACAGCCTTAACGGTTCCAAAATCAAATACCCATTTGCCACCCGTATTCATGGGGTGGGTATTGGAAACCCCCTGTTTGTTCAGCCACTCATGAATCTCCCAATTGGCCACCACTTTAGCCCTAGTTCTTTTGGCAATACTTACTGCATCTGCAATATGATCCGCGTGACCATGTGACAAAAAGATATAATCCGCTTCAATGGCGTTTACGTCAATTCCTTTTGCTAGTTCATTAAAGCTGATAAAGGGATCAAAAAGAATTTGTTTACCCTTGATCTCCAATTGAAAGCAGGAATGGCCTAAATACGTCAATTTCATCAATAACTGTTTTGCAGGATGCCAAAAATACACTTTAGCCTACATCTTCGGAAAACATTATTCTATGACTCCTGTTATATTCCAAAACCCAATTTTGGAAAAGGTTATTTTTACCCAATTTCTTGGTTCTTACAATATAAATCAAATAGAATCGTCTTCCCTGAAAATTAGTTACTATGAGAAATTCCAGTACCTGGTGGATTATTGCCTTGGTCATGCTTTTGTTAGACTTTTATGTGTTTCAAGCTTTGAAAACAGTGACCCAGCAGTCCTCAGAGAAAATGCGCTTTCTGATTCATTTGACTTACTGGGTGGTGTCAGGTGCAACTTTATTACTCTTATTGTCTTTTCCCTATATCCAAACCTTACAGACTTCTAAAATCTTTAGAAACTACGTTTTTGCCATTTTGGTAGGTTTGTTTTTTGCCAAATTACTGGGCTCTTTGTTTTTTATGATAGATGACCTGAGAAGGGGAGGCTACTGGTTAATGAGCAGGCTGGCTCCACAAACTGGGGCAAGATTTATGGGCGAAGAGGGTTCTGGCATACCAAGATCTTTGTTCTTGAGTTGGCTTGGTCTGGGAATTGGAGGCACTTTATTTGGCACCCTTTTATATGGGTTTAGCAACAAATACAAGTATCAAGTAAGAAGGGTCAAATTGTCTTTTGAGAATTTGCCAATCGCTTTTAAAGGCACCAAGTTGGTACATATCAGTGATATTCATAGTGGTAGTTTTCAGAACAAAGAAGCCGTGAATCATGGCATTGATTTGATCTTACAAGAACAAGCAGATCTGATTCTATTTACAGGAGACCTGGTAAACGATAGGGCTACTGAAATGGATGAGTATAAAGTGATTTTTGGAAGGCTTAAAGCCCCATTGGGAGTATATAGCACACTGGGCAACCATGATTATGGTGACTATGTAGCATGGCCCACAAAAGAAGAGAAATCAGCCAATTTAGATAACTTAAAACAGGTACATGCTCAAATGGGTTGGAGATTACTCATGAATGAGCACGTGTTATTAGAGAAAGGAACTGACAAGATTGCCATTTTAGGAATTGAGAATTGGGGGGCCAAAGGCCGATTCCCTAAATATGGCAAAATGAATGAAGCCCATCCAGGAACAGAGCAAATACCATTCAAGATTTTACTGAGCCATGATCCCAGCCACTGGGATGCACAGGTAAAAACGGAATACCCCGATATTGACTTGATGTTGGCTGGGCATACCCATGGAATGCAGTTTGGATTGGAAAATCCTTATTTCAAATGGAGTCCAGTTCAATGGATGTATAAGCAATGGGCAGGATTGTATGAAGAAGGAAAGCAAAAATTATACGTAAACAGGGGATTTGGTTTTATTGGATATCCGGGAAGGGTAGGGATTATGCCAGAGATAACCGTGATTGAGCTGGTATAGCCAGTCATTTTACTTGCAAAATTCCAAGAGAAGCTATTTTTTCAGTTCATTTACAATTTTTGGCACGGCTTTAGCATGATAGATTTAAATTAAAACCAATACTATGAAGCATTTATTTTTGGCATTGATTGCCTTAACCAGTATCAGCCTTGGAGCAAAAGCCCAAAGTGGCTTCCGTTTAGGAGTTAAAGGTGGAGCCAACTTGAACCAAGTGGAAGGCGCATCTTTTAATGATGGTTTTGCCTTTTCTTATCACTTAGGTGGATTTGCAGAAATTGATTTTAGTAAAAAACTGGGGATTCAACCTGAGGTTTTGTGGAACCAATCCAAAACAACCTATGGTACAGGTCTTTCAAATGTATACCAACCATTACTTAATCCATCTGCAAGCAATGATATTACACTGAATTATTTGTCTATTCCAATTTTGCTCAGGTACAATATTGGCAATATGCTAACCTTGAACGCTGGACCCCAATTCGGAATCCTGTTAAACAAAGACAAGAATTTGTTACAGAATGGAGAGCAAGCATTTGCCAATGGCGATTTTGCTATGGTGGCTGGATTGCAGGTAAATCTTAAAACTTTGCGCTTATATGGTCGTTATAATATTGGCTTGAAGAATATTAATGATATTGACCAAAAAGATAAATGGACCAACCAACAAATTCAATTGGGTGTAGGATTGAGATTATAATCTTGCGCCACAAAAATATTCCTAGAAAAACCAACGGCTGTCTCAAAAGAGGCAGCCGTTTTATTTAGGAGCTTGTTACTATTTTGAAAATGCTTTTCTAATAGCAGAGATTTCTCTTTTAAATCTTTTCAATTCTGTTACTTGTTCCTTGATAAAGCTGTTGTCTTCTAGTTTGCCAACAACTGCATTCATTTCTGCGGTGGTTTCGTAGACCATTTTCCTATAAGGATTCACAAAATCCTTGGCTTTTGAATCATAGATCCCCTTGGCCATCCATTCTTTGGTACTAACAACTGAATTCAATAAGCTATTGAATTGCTCGGGAGTGATTTTCTTTAAATTGATTCCCAAGTGTTCTGCAAGTGAAGCCAAAGCATGTGCTGTTTTTTGTTCAGCATATTTTGTTCCCATGGTTTCATAGTAACCATGAATTTCATCCCAGCTTTTGATTTTATCGTTATTGATTTTCTTTCTAAGAACCAATAAATCTGATTCAGGCATCAATTGGCCACCTAGGTTAATCCATTGGTTACGCTGGGTTTTAGCCGGCATGGCTTGAATAAAATGGTCAAAGTTGGTAATGCCCTCTTGCTTTACTAATCCAAGCATAGCCCTTATACCATAGAAGACGATTAATTCTTCAAACACTTTATAAGCTTTCAATACCTTAGTATAAACAACTTTGCGCTTGCTATTTTCAAAACCCTCAGCAAGAATTTCTAACTGATCCACAATTTTATTGCCGGTTTTAAGCAGATTCTTACCAATGGCAATGACTTCTTCTTTACTGGTTTTTTTGCCAGGATGCATTTTATGTTGATAGGCTTTTCCAGTAGCTATTTCTAACAATTCTAATGCTGTAAATATTTCATTAATGGTATCAGGTGCTAAATAGTCATATTCCAGGTGTTGGATTTTTTCTATGCGCTTATCGCGATCAATATATTTCCAAGCATTTCTTGCCAAAGCATACATATTGTACAAAAACCAATACCCAGGCATTACAACCAATTGGTCCTTACTCAAATCATTGCTCACCAATGAGAAAGGCACTTGAATATTTAATTCGGCAGGATAGTCACCTTTTGATAAAATGGTGAAACTGGCAAATTTTGAATTGTGCTTGAGACTCACACATAGACCCGGCCAAAAACCTCTTCCCAAAATCACTTCACCGTCTGCACCTCTGCTATTATGGTTTGAACCAATAGTGGCACCAGCTGCTATATTACTTTGCCCCATCACCACTGCTGCACAAAGAAAACTATTGTTATGGTGTTGTTCGTGTGCAGGGAAGATGAGTGAGTTCAATACTTCACAACAAGAGATGGTTGCATTCTGACCCAAATAAGAGTTGATCAAGCGTGCGCCATACTTGAGTTGTGAATGATCAGCCATCACAAATCGCACCGCTTTAATACCATAGAATAACCTACATCCGTAACCAATGATACCATTTACAATTTCACATCCTTCTCCAATCTGTGTTCTGCCTTCTTCACCAGAATTGATGGTTAAGTTTTTCAACTTATTAGCCCCCTTGATATAGGCATCAGAGCCAATCCAAACGTCTTTTAGGATCTTGGTGTTTTTAATCACGGTACGGTCACCAATCTTGCCATAATAGCCCCTATGTGGTTTGAATTGTTTGGCTGTTAATTGCTTGAATTTTTCTTGAAGTATCTCATCGTCTTTGTATTTGCTCCAGAGATAAGCATCACCTGGAAGCATACCAACAAATGGCAAAACCTTTCTCCCCGTATTCTCATTGCAAATTTCCATCCAGATGCGCACATCCTCGTCTTCGCCTTCTTTTAAAATACCATTCCCAAATTTGCTATGGTTGGTTGTAACCATTTCATCTACATTGGTAATGATTACCTCAGAACCAATGATATAATGTGCTAGATAGTGTACGCCATCTATCACAACATTATCTCCAAAATCACAACTGATGATGGTAGAGTTGTACAAACCCACGGGCACTTTTAGATCACTAAAACCCAAACAAAGTGGTTCTAGCTTACCAATTCTAACAAGTCCGTAAAACTTACAGTTCTTTACTAGTTCTGGGTTAAAAGCATCGGACACCAATAATTTATTCCAGTCATCGCTGGTATTGCGGTTTCTAACCAGTACTTCTATTTCATACGCATCCAATTGTCGGTAATTAATCCCATTCCTGTTTTGGATATTGCGTAAATAATATTCATCCTTTCCTTTTGGAAGATAGGGCGCTTGGATAAATCCATACCCCAAAGAATTTAAAGCAGTTTTTGAAATGATGTTTATGGGCATTCAAATGGCTTTTTGGGGAGGGGGTGAATAAATAATGCTACAACAATTTCAATTATTGTAAAACGAGGGCAAATATAAGTAGGCTCCTGTAAAATCTGTTGTATGAGAAATAATTATTATGAGTTATGCCTATTTAGTAGGCTCATCCCTCATTT
>CAIZMD010000615.1 GCA_903933995.1 uncultured Bacteroidota bacterium | reverse complement strand
CAAAGATTTCCATGAAAAAGGAAAATTGGAAAATCAAGCTGCATTTTTAGCTTAATTTCCCTCTAGTAAATGTGCACCCATTCACCAAATCTACTAGCACCTGCATGAAACAATTGGTAAAAAAACTCTTTGCTTGCGCGATATTCCTGCTGGTATTGGCCGGGTGTCAGAAAGAATTGAGTGTAGAAAACAATATGGGTGGTGCTAAAGCTGAGGGCACTTTGTTGGATTCTATGGGCAATTGCCAGTCTGCCATTGTTCGTGGCTCCTTTGTCATGGATAGCACTATGACTGATAGCAATTACGCCATTATTAATGTGAACTTTACAGGAACAGGCAAATATCTCATTACCACAGATACCGTAAATGGGATTTGGTTTGTTGATTCTGGCTATGTGCAAGTAGCAGGTGCCACATCTATAAAACTAAAAGCTTACGGTACACCCATCTTACCCATTGCTAGTAATTTCTTGGTGCAATTCAATGGCCAGTTTTGCAGCATTTCTACCAGTACTATTGCAGAACTAGATTATTTACCAACCAATGCAGGATCTACTTGGACCTATCAATACCTGCCAAGTCTTATTGGTGGTTCAGGACCCTTGGATAGTTTTAAACTCACTACCCTAGCACAGTATATTCCTTATAATAGCAAGAACTATTACCAATATGCTACCAGCCTGGCCGATACCTTTTATTTTGCCAAAGATGCTGCTGGAACTTATTATGAATTTGGAACTGTAGACTTTGACTATACCAGCATCTTTGATGATATTGGTGGCTTTATTGAATACCCTTATCTCAAAGACAAATCACCCGTTGGTAACACTTGGGAAAGTGGAGAAATGGATGTGTTATTTGGTAGTTTTATTGGAGCTGCAGTAAAACCTGGTGTGGCCAAAACCGTTTTTACCATTGCAGGTGTGAATCAAACCATGACCATTGCAGGTAAGACGCTCAACAATGTAATTACAGTTAAAAGAGAAATCTACTTTAAAGAAACAGGAGGCATTGGATTTACCAAAATCTTGACTGGTACCGCTTCCTATGCCAAGGGCATTGGCATGGTTGACCAGAACATAGTGCTTTCTGGTACCAGCTCTCAAAGCGTCACCGCTACTAACTGGAAAATCAATTAATTAATCTGGGTATTGTCATCCACCACACTACGGGTTTCCACCGTTTCGTGTTGGGTAGATTCTGGCTTGTTGAAAAACTTGTTCTGAAAAGCTAGAATAATCATCACGCCAACAGAAATGGCTGCGTCGGCAATATTGAATACGGGTCGGAAAAACTCCAATTCATCTCCTCCCCAAAAAGGTACCCAGGCAGGAAAATGTGCATTGCGTACAATGGGGAAATAGAACATGTCTACCACTTTGCCGTGTAAGAAACTGGCATAGCCACCACCCGGAGGCATAAACCTGGCCACGTTTTGGCTTAAAGGATTGCTTTGTTCAAAGATTAAACCATAAAACAAGCTATCAATCAAATTACCCAGTGCACCAGCATAGATCATGGCAGCGCAAATAATAAATCCTTTGTGGTATTGTTTTTTGATAAAATCGCGCAGCAAAAAAGTTCCCCAAATCACCGCCACCAAACGGAACAGGGTTAGGGCAATTTTTCCAAATCCTCCGCCAAATTTCCAACCCCAGGCCATGCCCTCATTTTCTACAAAATGCAAGCGAAACCACTGACCTACAATCAAATGCTCTTCTCCTTGAAAATAGTTGAGCTTGATATAGAACTTGAGTGCCTGATCGGCAAAAATGATTCCGAGGATAATCAGTATAATCTGTCTTGCTTTCAATTCGGTGATTTTTGGTGGGCAAAGATAAGGTTTGGGCTTTACTCTTCAAGATATACCCGCTTTACGCGTTGCGAGATGCCTGTTAAAATTTCATAAGGAATGCTGCCGGCCCATTTGGCCAATTGTTGAACGGGTAAGTGGCTACCAAAGATTTCTACCTGATCTCCTTCCTGAACCCCGGCTATGCCTGTTACATTGATCATGGTCATGTCCATACACACATTCCCTACCACGGGTGCCAAATGACCACGCACCCAAACACTTGCTGCTCCATTACCCATTGCTCTACCAAAACCATCGGCGTAGCCAATTCGTATAGTGGCAATGCGGCTATCTGCTTCCATATAGGCATTTCTGCCATACCCAACAGATTGTCCTTTGCTTACAGTTCTAATTTGCGCAATGGTAGACTTAAGGGTAGAGACTGGTTGCAGAGACAAAGCCTCTTCATTTACGGGATCTACACCGTATAAGCCAATACCCAAACGTACCATTTGATACTGCAATTGGGGATAGCGAAAAATGGCAGCGGTATTGGAAAGGTGTTTGATCATGGGATAGTCCAAAATAGTTGCCACTTGCTCGGATGCTTGATTAAATAGCTCCGCTTGTTCCAAAGTAAAACTATCCAAACCCGCTTGTTCACTGCCTGCCAAATGACTAAAGACCGTCTTGACCTGCATGGTATTATTTTGTTGCAATGCTTTTGCAATGCTGGCTGCTTCCAAGACTTCAAAACCTAACCGATTCATGCCCGTATTAAACTT
>CAIZMD010000614.1 GCA_903933995.1 uncultured Bacteroidota bacterium | reverse complement strand
TCAAATTGGTTTTCATACAAAGCAGGTTCATTTCTATAAAGGGCATTCAATTGTTGTACACAGTATTTAAGTCCTCCATGACTCACATGCTCTAATAATTCCCACTGCAATTCTGATTTATAATTCCATTCATTGGTGGCCCCAAACTCATTACCCATGAAGAGTAATTTTGATCCAGGGTGGGTAAACATATACGTATAGAGAATTCTTAGGTTGGCAAATTTTTGCCATTCGTCTCCGGGCATTTTGTACAACATAGGACTCTTTCCGTGTACCACTTCATCGTGTGATAAAGGGAGCATGAAATTCTCGTCATAGAAATACATCATGCTAAAAGAAAACTTGTCTTGTTGGAACTGTCTAAAGATGGGATCAAGGTTAAAATAATCCAAGGTGTCGTGCATCCACCCCATCATCCATTTCATGCCAAAGCCAAGCCCGCCTTCAAAAGTAGGTTTGCTAATCTTGGGCCAGTCTGTAGCTTCTTCTGCAATGGTTTGTATGTCTGGGAAATCGCGATAAAGCGTTTCATTTAAATCTGTAATAAATGCAATGGCTTCTATATTTCCATTCCCACCATATTCATTGGGTTCCCACTGTCCTGCATTGCGGCTATAATCCAGTCTGAGCATGGAACTCACAGCGTCTACCCTAATGCCATCAGTATGAAATTTATCACACCAGAACCTAGCACTACTTATTAAAAAGGATTTGACTTCTCCCCTTTTATAATTAAAAATATAGGAGTTCCAGTCTGGGTGAAATCCTTTGCGCATATCGGCATACTCATAAGTATGTGTACCATCAAACATGAAAAGTCCGTGTGCGTCATATGGAAAATGTGAAGGCACCCAGTCAAGGATTACACCAATACCCGCTTGGTGAAAAGCGTCTACCATGGCGGCATAATCCTGTGGCGTTCCAAATCTGGATGTTGGTGCAAAATAACCGGTTCCTTGATAACCCCAAGAACCATCAAAGGGGTGTTCCATCACGGGCATAAATTCCACGTGGGTAAATCCCATTTCTTTTACATAGGGCACCAAACGCTCTGTGATCTGTGCGTAGGTATTATACGTTTCTTCGTCATTTTTGTCTGGTCGCATCCAACTGGCCAAATGCACTTCATACACTGAATAAGGTGCGTTGAGTGCATTGTGTTTTTTTCTGGTTTTCATCCAGTCCGCATCTTGCCAATCATAATCGGTTTGCCAAGTAATGGATGCTGTATTTGGGCGCTTCTCCCAAAAATTGGCATAAGGATCTCCCTTGTCTAATCTAATTCCTTTGAATCCGTGGATATGGTATTTATAAGCTTCTCCTTGACCAAGATTCGGGATAAATCCTTCCCAAATTCCAGATGAATCAAGACGCACTTTTAGAGGATGGCTTTCTTTGTTCCATTCATTAAACTGACCGGTCACTGCAACAAAACTGGCATTGGGTGCCCATACTGCAAAATAGGTACCTGGCGTTTCGTTTACACTCAATTGTTTGTTGCCAAACAATTCATACAACCTATAATGGGTTCCGTTCTGAAAATTTCGAACATCCTTCTCTGTAAATAAAGAATAGTTCCAAACGGATTGGTTGGTATCAACAAAATGCAATTCCTCATACTTTTTCATAGGCTCGGTTCCAACTTTTTTTGGTTTCTGCACTCTTTTGTTGGTTGAAGCTACATCCTCTTTTTTGATATTG
>CAIZMD010000613.1 GCA_903933995.1 uncultured Bacteroidota bacterium | reverse complement strand
TTGGTTACTTACATCTAGTTCTCTTCTTTGGAAGAATATTATTGGCCGTCCTTCTTGATTGCCTGCTTTCCTATTCCTTTTATTTCATTTTACTTTATTCAATCCAATTGTATGCAAACTATTATTGAGCCATTCCGCATTAAATCTGTGGAACCCATTCATTTTAATACCCCTGAACAAAGAGACCAAATTTTAAAAAAAGCAGATTATAATCCCTTTCTCATCAAGGCCAAGGATGTGATCATAGACCTGTTAACAGATAGTGGTACGTCTGCCATGAGTAGTAACCAATGGGCGGCCATGATGCAAGGCGATGAATCCTATGCCGGTAGTGAAAGCTTTTTCCGCTTTGAATCAACCATTCAAAAAATTACTGGATTACCTATTGTGATTCCCACCCACCAAGGTAGGGCTGCTGAGAAAATCCTCTTTAGCATTCTAGGTGGCAAGGGCAAATATTTTATCAGTAATACCCTATTTGATACCACAAGGGCCAATATAGAATTTAGTGGTGCAGAGGGCATTGACCTAATCTGCGATGAGGGCAAACACCCTTCTATTCCCGCTCCTTTTAAAGGGAATATGAACCTAGTGTCTATGGAACAATGCATCTTAGACAAAGGTCCCAAGCAAATACCCTTGTGCATTTTAACCATTACCAATAATTCAGGAGGAGGACAACCCGTTAGCATGGAAAATATTAGGGGTGTAAAACAAATCTGCCGCAAATATGGGATTCCCCTGTTTATAGACGCCTGCAGGTTTGCAGAGAATGCCTATTTTATCAAACTCAGAGAACAAGGTTACCAACAAAGAAGCATCCCAAATATTGTACATGAAATCTTTGGCTACGCCGATGGTTGCACCATGAGTGCCAAAAAAGACGCGTTTGCCAATATTGGTGGATTCTTAGCCATGCACGATGAATCATTGGCACAACAATGCAGAAACCTCTTAATCATGACTGAAGGATTTCCTACCTATGGAGGATTGGCAGGAAGAGACCTAGAAGCTATAGCAACAGGTTTGGAAGAAGTAATGGAAGAGCACTATCTACAATATAGGATTAGAAGCACGGAATATTTAACCAACAAATTGATAGATGCAGGAGTTCCTGTTATGCAACCCGCAGGAGGCCACGCCGTTTATTTAGACGCCAAAGCATTCCTACCTCAAATTCCAATCAACCAATATCCAGGACAAGCCCTAGTAGGCGCTTTGTACTTACATGGGGGCATCCGTTCTGTAGAGATTGGCTCATTGATGTTTGGAAAATATGATCATGATCATCAACTGATTCCAGCTGCTCTTGAACTAGTAAGACTGGCCATACCCAGAAGGGTTTATACCCAAAGCCATATAGACTATGTAGCCGAAGTGATTATTGAAGTATTTCAACATAGAGACAAGATAAAGGGTTTGAAAATTGTAGAAGAAGCGCCTACGCTTAGGCATTTTACAGCCAAACTTAAACCGGTTAGCCTCTAAGAGCATGACCACAAAAAAAGCCGTTCCAATTGTGGGACGGCTTTTTAAAAACTATTAAAACATCTCTAAGGATTGGTAATAATCTCGTACTGATAATTTAAGTAATCCAATTCCAAAGAAGCCGCATCCAAGTCTTTGTCTAGTTTGAGTTTGGTTTCATCGCTCAAGCCTTTTAAGCCTTTGTAATATGCAATGCCTGAACGTAGGTTTTGACAAAATCCCATATAAAATTTCCGTTTCTTCTCAAATTGTTCCTGTTCTACATCATCCAATAACTGCTCTTTAAAAAAGTCTATGTACAGGTATAATTCTGCTACAAACATATGTGGCCGATTGGTATTACCCAAGATATTGGCTCTGCCATAAATATGGTCAGACATAGTTTGTAAGGAAACCGTCTTGTTAAAGTTCACAATATTTGGACCAGGGCAAATGGTTACAGCACCCAATTTATTGACAAAGGTTTGAGAATAATTAATGGCTGCAGAATTGCTCAACCCAACACAGAGACATTCTTTTTCCAACAAATCATTGACTTGTTTTTCTAATACTTTCTCAGGCAGACCCATGGTTTTTAATTGGGCAATTTTGAGCTGCTGATACTTGATTGACGCAGTGCAAATGGGTTCGGTAGTAAACTCTGTATTAAAACTCAAATGCTTTTCGGTGCAAGGACTACCCGGAGTACCTTTTTCAATCCGCATCAATTTTTCAACTTCAGAACTAGTTCCTTTCAAATAATGAAAACGCACACCTAATGGAGAAACGTGACTTAATTTCACGTCTTTTTCCTTAGCAGCACTCAAGAGTTTTAAAGTAGCATCATCTACCGTAGTGGCTTCTGGCACCAACAAAAATGGGGTACCCCAACCAGTACCATCAAACCCATAATAGTTGTGTAAATAGGCATCTTCTTCATAGGTACCAATCCCACCTTGCACTGTGAATCTAATAGCTGGTGGATATTTAAACTCTTTGCCGCTTTTCTTTAAATGAGCAGCATTGTAAATCTCAAATAGGGTATCTATGAGTTCCTGTTTGTTCAATTTAAACTCTTCTAAAATGGGGCCCAACAAAATACCATCTGTAGCAAAAGCATGACCACCACAATTGAGTCCAGATTCAACACGGAATTCACTCACCCATAATCCTTTTTTGGCCAAATATTTTCCTTGAATCAAAGCAGATCTATAGTCGCTTACTTTGATGATGATCTTTTTATTAAAGTCACCATTTTCGTTCACGTCAAATTCAGAGAAAGACTCCAAATAATTGTATAAACGGGGATTCATGCCGGCAGAGAAAATAATGGAACTATTTTTCAAATCGCTATTGGCATATCCACGCAAAGCAGATACTGCATCAGATCCATCAGTAATGACTTCACCCGCTTTGTTGTAATTATTCTTATCCAGTTTGGTCATGATGTTGACATCAATACTGCCTGGCTTAATATGAGATCTTAGATAAGCTTCTAGTTTGGCTTTTTCCTTTTCCTCATCTGTCTGCATCATGGTCAGATACAATTGTTTGAGGCTACTATCGTCAGGCAGCATTTCA
>CAIZMD010000612.1 GCA_903933995.1 uncultured Bacteroidota bacterium | reverse complement strand
GGTTTCCGGCATGACAATGGGCTTATCCCAAAATCTAAATCCATCAATTCCGTTCTCACTCTCTGCCACTGCAAAAAAAGATTTTCTATCAATCCCTTCAACCCTAGGAACAACAATGTATTTTCCTTTCCACTTAATAGCACCTGCATTTAATACTGCATTAATGCCAAAGCGTTCCATTAGATAGGGATTAGCTTTCTCATCAAAATCATATTTCCAATGAAGTGGAATATGTTCTGCTGTTAAAACAGGATGTTGGTACCGTTGATAACAGCCATTTCCCAATCCAGCAGTTTGGTTTATCCTCGCAAGAAGGGTTTCTTGCTGCCGAATCAATGCTTCTTTTCTTTGGTTGAAAATTGGATTCATGAGACAGTTTATAATTATGTTTATAAAGAATTAATCTTCAAGTTTATTCCACCAAGTTCTTTTCAAAATCAAAACAATTATTCCTAATACAAGTAAGCAGATCCAAAGTGGCTGTTGCATACCCAAAACAAAATACATTGGAACAATCGTCAGACATAATTGGGCAATTATTCCCAGCACAACATTGAACATATCTAACTTAAACCGATTGTTAGCCTTAAAGGTTGGGTCTTTTGCCATTACAGCTTCTTGAATAGGTTTCCAAAAGCCCCAAGGCTTTACAGTTTTATAAAATGATTCTAATGTTTCTTGATCTGTTGGAGGCGCAGAATAAGTTCCAATAATAGAACCCGCAATAGATATTAAAAATAACCATGGCCAATTGTATAAAGGCAATCCATCAAATAGGTATGGAAACACCAAGGCGGCGGCTATACCACTCATCATTCCCCAGAAAAAACCACTTGCATTAAAACGCCACCAATACCATTTGAGCATATTTGCAGCAATATACCCACCATACAAAGCACCTACAATCCATTGCAATACTGTGTTTACATTCTTAGCGTAGAATCCTAAAATAATGCCAATAGCAACTACCACAAGACCTACCAAATAATTTAAAGAAATCAACTGCTTACTACTTGCCTTGGGATTGATGTATTTCAAGTAAATATCGTTCATGATATATGCTTGGGCAGCATTTAATGTTCCTGAAAATGTACCCATAAAAGCCCCTAACAATCCAGTTAACACCAACCCTAACACACCAATTGGCAGAAAATTATTGATAGCACCCGGTAAGATTTTTTCAAAGTCAGTACCATTCGGAGAACTTAAATCCAATTGCTGAAAATGTAGCAATGCCAAAACTGTTAACCCAATAATCATGGTATATCTGATGGGCAATAAAATAATAGAAACAAAACCACTCATTTTAGAGGCTTCTTTGGGTGATTTGGTAGATAGGATTTTTTGCATGTCATAGTTTGGAGCAGGACCAGCCAAACTTGCAAATACGCCTTTGAATAACATCATCATAAAAAACACCGCAAACAAACCAAATCCATCTTGTTCTATTTTTTTATTGGCATCGGGCACTATGTTAGACCAATCCAAGTCTAAATTCCAATTGAAAAAAGGATTTAACCATCCCTCAGGAACTTTCAATTCACCTCTTTGCAAGTGTTGCATGGCTATTACACCAATACAAATACAGGCAACGGACATGATCAAGTATTTGATAAAATCGCCCAGTACTATGCTGTGCATTCCCCCAAGAATGGAGTAGAACATGGCAAAAAGAGTAAAGACTATACCGTAAAAATGTGGTACAAAATCCGCAGAAATACTAAAAGGCACATAATCACTAACAGCAGACCATGGAACAAATATTTCTATGAATTTTCCAAGACCTACAAATCCATAAGCCAGAAATCCAAAGCAACCTAATAGTGCAAATACAACTGTCACATTATGAGCTGCTTTTACAGATTTACCAGATACACCAAATCTTGTTCCTAACCATTCTGCACCTGTAGTAGCATTTGACCTTCTTAACCATTTGCTTTGGAACATCATTAAAAACACTTGATTAAACACTGGCCAAAGCCATGGAATCCAAATACTTTTCATGCCATAAACAAAACAAAGTGCTACCATCCACATTGTGCCACTAATATCAAACATATCTGAGGCATCACTCATACCCAACATATACCATGGTAAGGATTTACCTCCCATGAGATAGTGCTGTTGGTTAAGCCTTGCTTTTTTTCTTAGAAACCAACCAATGAGTATCATAGTTATCAAATAAGCAACTATGATGGCAATATCAAGCAGTGCTAATTTCATAAGGTTGTTTAATATTAGATGTTAGAATTATTTATCGTAGAGTTTTAATGCAGCAGCCCCCTTTTGAAATAAGAACTTACCCGAGAAGTACATTTTCAAGAAATCAGGTTCTGAAGCATGAGCAGGAACAGGTAAAAAATGCGTATCTGAAGGTGCAAATTCTCTAGGGGCTTTACCCGTTACCAAACCTCCATCTCGCCATACTAATACGTATGACAGTCTATGCTGACCAATGGATTTTAACAGGCATTCTGTCCACCATTTTGAATAGGGTATTTTTTCATACCCAGTTTCAGCCCATGCTGGAATTTTGTTGTTTTCTGCAGACATTGATTCTAAAAGCCCAAGTTGCAAATCAATGTTTTTGACAAAACTATTATCCTTTGAAGCATCCCCATATTGATAATCATCAAAGCTTAGAATATCAATTAAATCATTTCCAGGATACCTTTCCATAAATGCTTCTTTAGACTTAAATCCTGAAGTATTATAGGCATATAACAAATGGTGTAATTGCTTGGTATCGCGCAAATAAGTGATAGTCATGCGCATTAATTGTTTGTATTCTTCAGGGGTGCATCTGTCTTGTC
>CAIZMD010000611.1 GCA_903933995.1 uncultured Bacteroidota bacterium | reverse complement strand
TATCAATTGACCAAACAAATTGGGGGGCGTTTAGCGGGGTCACCTGGTATGGTGAAGGCAGAGATTTGGGGTCAGCGGACTTTGGAGCAACTAGGAGCAGATCAGGTTTGGATGCAGGAATGTATGGTGCCGCATTGGGTAAGGGGCGGCAAGGACAAAGCCGTGATTACGGAAATCAATAATAAAAAAGCCAATCGTGCTTTGGATGTATTGGCTCTTGGAAATTCCTTGGGAAGCGGCGGAAAAACCATTACCGCAGAAGTGATTACCGTAGCCAATTTTGACGAATTGGAGAAACGCAAAAATGAGATCAAGGGTAAGATTGTCTATTACAACAATGCTTTTAACCCAACCAATATTCAACCCTTTGTTTCTTATGGAGAAGCGGGTATTTACAGACGCTCAGGACCAAGCAGGGCTGCTAAATACGGCGCTGTTGCAGTGATGATTCGCTCATTGACTGAGTCCGTGGCCAATGACCCGCATACGGGTGGTATGGCTTATACTGATAGCTTGCCAAAGATTCCGGCAGTGGCGGTTGGTCCAAGAGATGCTGACTATTTATGGCATTTGAAAAAAGGATTTAAAGTGTCTATGAGCACCAATGGAAAATTCCTACCCGATACCATTGGACATAATGTGATTGCAGAATTAAAAGGCAGTGAATTCCCCAATGAATTTATTACCATTGGTGGTCACTTAGATAGTTGGGATGTAAATGAAGGCGCGCATGATGATGGTGCCGGTATTGTTCACACCATGGAAATTTTACGCGCCATGAAAGCCATTGGTTACAAACCCAAACACAGTATTCGTTTTGTGTTATTTGCCAATGAAGAAAATGGTTTGCGCGGTGGTACCAAATATGCGGAAGTGGCAAAGCAGCTCAATGAAAAACACATTTTTGCATTGGAAAGTGACGAGGGTGGTTTTACGCCCCGTGGATTTGGTTTTACTACCCAGGACAAAGCCCAATTGGCCAAGTTCCAGTCTTGGTTACCACTCTTAAAACCTTATGGCACGGAAACCATCATTGATGGCGGTGGCGGGGCCGATATAGGGCCTTTGAACCGAACCTTTGGTACGGTGCTTTCTGGTTTTGTACCAGATGCACAGCGGTATTTTGATGTTCACCACGCGCGTTCTGATGTATTTGAAAACGTGCACAAAAGAGAATTACTCTTGGGTGCAGTAAATATGGCAGGTTTAATTTATCTTGTTGACCAATACGGACTATAATGAATGCAAAAAAAATCCTTTGGACCTTTGTAACGGTTCTTGTAGTAGCACTAATTGCTTTTGGATACTGGCGTTTTTATTTTGTGTTTGCTGAGGGCACAAAAGCTGGCCAGTTAAATACTTTCCAGAAGAAAGGAATTATGTTTAAAACCTATGAGGGTAAGATTATCCAAAGTGGTTTTAAAGCAAATGTGCAGAGTAATGAATTTGAATTTAGCGTAGAGAATGAAAGAATTGCTGAGCAGCTCTTGCAAAATTCTGGTAGAGAAGTAGAATTGCACTACAAGCGTCACTTTGGATCACTTCCATGGCGCGGAATGCAGAGCTATATTGTGGATAGCATTTATGCCATTCATGGTGTTCCTGTAGCACCAGCAGAATCTACGATCAAGCCAAAATAAGCTTGGAAACTATACTTAGCTGTTGCAGGAAACTGCAGCAGCTTTTTTGTGCCCATTCATGAATAAATTATTCTGCAAAAAGAATAAAGATGGCCAAGCGTTTGTGGATGTCTGGAATTGCTTGTTTCCACTGCTTCACCGTTTTGGTTTGAATAGATTCTGTTGGCCCAGTAATGTCTACTGCAATGCAGATCTTAGTGGTTTCTTTACAGTTGGATAAGAGATCCTTGATGATAGCATTATTCATATATGGGGTCTCTATAAAAATTTGTGAGCAGGATCTTTTTTGTGCGTCAGCCTCCAATTGCAGGATCTTGTTTTTACGCTCCAAAGAATCAATAGGTAGATAACCATGAAACTGAAATATTTGTCCATTCATGCCAGAAGCCATGAGTGCTAATAAGATAGAACTAGGTCCTACCAAGGGTTTCACCCGTACGCCGGCTTCTTGTGCAGCTGCTACCAATACCTGGCCAGGATCGGCCACGCCGGGACAACCTGCTTCACTGACAATGCCAATATTTTTTCCAGATTTGAGTAGTTGTAAGAACTGTGCTTTTACTTCCGCTTCCGCTTTATGGATCACAAACCATTGGTAGTCATCAATCACCATTTCTCTCCAAAGCTTTTTGAAAAAGCGTCTAGTGGTCTTGTCATTTTCTACAAAAAAAACCTGACAGTCTTTGATGGCATCTAATAGATAAGCTGGAATGGTTTCCAAAGCTTCTTCGTATAAAACAGTTGGAATCAAGTATAATTTACCAAGGGCCATTATTGTTCTTTTTGTTTCAGGGGATACAT
>CAIZMD010000610.1 GCA_903933995.1 uncultured Bacteroidota bacterium | reverse complement strand
CTCCAAACTTGTCTTTTTCTGCAATCCCATGACCAGCATAAAAAATCAATAGGTTGTCATTCTCGCCCATGGCATTGCTTTTTACTACCAATGCTTGCATGATTTCTTCTCGGCTCTTGTTATAAAGCGTTTCAATATTTTTGGGAGCGAATGTGTAATTGGCCTGTAGAATATTTTTTAATTCAGTAGCATCTTTAACTGGGTTTTCTAAGTCGGCTATTTTGGGATCTACATAGTCATTTGCTGCAATGAGCAATGCATGAAACTGCGGTGCTGTTTCAGAACTTACCACTGGAATAATGATGTCGGTTTCATCTTTTTTGGCAACAGTATTTCCTGTCAGTTGAAAAGATTTTGTGCTGACATTTCCTTTCTTATCTGTAGCGGTAATATTGATGCTATTTAAACCAGATTTTAAATTTAAAGTGCTGACAAAAAGACCATCATCTTCTATTTTGGTTACAGGTTTCCCATTGATGGTTACACTTGCAATACCTGAGGGATCTTTTGCCTTACCAATGACTTCAGTGTTTTGATTAGCACTGACAATTTGAAGACCCCTACTTGGTTGTGGACTTATCAATTGAATTTCGGGAGCAGATTTATCAACTCCTGCAATGATGGTTGTTTTTTTCTGGATGAGAACTAATGCATCTCTTATATCTGGTTGGAGATCATTAATCACTAGGCACTGCTCATAAACGGCTTTAGCCTCCTTATTCCTATCCATTTTTTCTAAAACAAATCCTTTTAAACTTAAGAGATCAATGTATTCCGAAGTAGTTTGGTCTTTATCTACAGTTGAGCTAGTATATTCCTGAATTGCCTTGTCAAGTCCATCTAATGCTTGTTCGTATTGCTTAGTGATTAGAAAGTTGGCTACAACATTAATATAATGACCATAGAAAATATTTTTTTCGTCCATTTCAGACCATTTGGCCTTGGCTTTAATTGCATATGCCTGTGCCTTTTCAAAATTGCCTGATTTAATCAATGGAGAAAGAATACTAGCATAGGAATAAATTTCATTTGGATTAATTTCAAACACTTTTTCAAAATCGTTAATTGCAGCTTGGTATAAACCCTTTTCTTTTTGTAGCTCAGCTCTGCCATAAAAGCCCAGTTTGTTTTTAGGATCCAAGGTTATTGCTTTATTATAATCAATCAGTGCTAAATCATATTGTTTTGAAATACTATAAAAGTTACCCCTTGCATAATAGGCATAAACATATTTAGGATCAAGTTCAATGGCTTTGTTGTAGTCTGCAATTGCAAGGTCATATTTTTTAATTTCTCTATAAAAATTTGCCCTAACAGGGTAAGCAGCAGCTTTATTATACAGTTTGACGTATTCATCAAAATCTGTAATTGCGTTTTTAGTATCGCCCATTAATTTGTAAACATTGGCCCTGCCGGAATAATAGGTCATTGTTTTTGGACTAAGTCTAATAGCATTATTATAGTCCATTAATGAGGCATCATATAATTTTAATCTCCAATTAATTAATCCCCTATTAGCATATGCAGTGTGATTCAAGGAATCTATTCTAAGAAATTGATTATATTCTGAGATAGCTCTTTCATAGTCCTTTTTAACCATATAGACATTTGCTCTATTCCTATAACCAAGAATATTTCTTGGATTCAAACGTATTATTTCACTAAAACAAACAATAGCAGAATCATACTCTTTTTTGCGTTGAAAAATAGCTCCCTTTGCAGCATAGTAATTAATTTGTTTTGGATTTAAACTAATTGCCTTGTTGAACGCAGTTATGGATTTATCATATTCATATTTATCTATATAAGCATAACCTAGGTTATAGAAAGCATTGTCATATGTTGGTGACAAACGAATAGCCTCTAAATAATCTTTAATGGCAATATCAATTTCTTTTTTATTGTGGTATGCATATCCCCGGTAATTATAAGGACTTGCTTCATTTGGTTTTGCATTAATAGCCTCAGTTAATGTAATAATTACTTGTTCGTTATCATTTTTTTTGTACCACATCATGCCCTCATCAAAAAACTTCTCAAATGTATAATCTGCTGAGATTAGGCTCTGACTATTATCTGACTTTAAATAGGCCATTTTTAAATAATCCACCGCAATGGTTTTTTCACTGCCAATTTGAAATGCTACATGTTTAATTAATCCAGGGCTATAAGATATTTGGTGTACTTGTTGATTATTAATCACAAATGAAATGGTACCGCCCTTTTTAGTAATGGATGCTGTGTTCATTACATTATTACCAGGTAAGACTGCGGGGCTTGATTTCCAACCAAATGCAGGATCACCAGTTTTAGTAATAGTCCATTGACCATTTGACAAAATCCACAAACCAAAAGCATTGCTTCCATTGTCATCCAAAAAACAGACTAAACCAGTACCCCAATCTTCAGAACCTGCTATTTGTTGAAAGCTCCATTCCACTGTAAAATCTTTTGTTGCATCAATTGAGGGTGTAGTAGGATTATACTTATACCAAGATGCATTTTTCTTTTTTGATTCAAAAAAAAGGGAGCCATCTTTAATTTGAGCACCAGAATTTGCATCACTGCTAACATTCCAGTTATGTTTATTGTTGGTGAAGCCATCATAATAAAAAATGTCTTCCTTTTGGGCAAAGAGACTATTGGCCACTAACAGTGACAAAAGCAGTAGTAGTTGATGTTTCATACTCATTTGTGTTCCAATTCTACCATCATGGCAACAATACTCTTGCCACGGGAGAATCCGGTGAATGAAATATTATTTGTTGAAAATTGAATATTCTTAGGTTCAACCATTTGATTGCCTATTACAGCAAATACTTTCTTACTAAAACTATCGCCCTGCTGGGCAGCAATTTTTGAAATAATCTCATTAATATTCAAAGCCGTTTTAGAATAGAGTACGCAGAGAAAATCCTTTCCTGGCTTATTATCAAATTCTATAAAATGGTCTTCATCCGGAATGGCTACATCATTCTTTTTATCTGTTAGTGCTGCACTAATGCCTTCTTCGTAAGGGAAGATCTTTGTAATCTCGTTAGAAAGGTCTGTGCTGATGGCATATACATAGGCGGGCTGGTTATTAGAAATATAAATTCTAAACCTAGTACCAGAAGTATAGGGTTGCGCTGTGCGATATAAACTAAGCGGGCCCGGTGCTATTTTTGCAGGTACCACGGTTAATCCCCTGGTAGAGACCAATAAATTGCTTGGCATGCTAGTACCATCGGCAAGTGCCAACCTTAAAGAACCGGATAAGTCAGGTGTTTCAGGTCTTGGAGCGGGTAAGTCTATAAACTCATAA
The DNA here is from genome assembly GCA_903933995.1 of uncultured Bacteroidota bacterium. Classification (GTDB taxonomy): domain Bacteria; phylum Bacteroidota; class Bacteroidia; order Chitinophagales; family Chitinophagaceae; genus Sediminibacterium. Next base: position 322 of record CAIZMD010000610.1, on the reverse strand, counting down.
GCATACATGGTGTACTTGGCAAAATCTGCATACTTAATCCAGATATAGCCTTCATTTCCCCAATAGTTACCCCAACTATTTTGTATTTCAAAAGCACCGCCTTCTTTGTTGTCATCATAACCTACCACGCACATAGCGTGACCACCAAAACTCCTATCAGCAGCCTCGGTTGGATTCCATACCCCTTTTGCCGTTCCAAAACTTGGAGGGCAGATCATGCCAAACACAACAGGTTTGCTTTCTGAGATTGATTTTTTGACTGATTGTATTTTGATGGAGCTACTTGATTCCTGGTCAAACAATCTTAAATAATCTTTGATTT
>CAIZMD010000609.1 GCA_903933995.1 uncultured Bacteroidota bacterium | reverse complement strand
GAACTATCAAAACTGGTAATGACGTTACTTTAAAGTTTGACTTAAAATTGACCAAATAATATAAAAATCCACAACACACTATTATCAACCTAAAACTTTATTTATGAAAATTCAAATGAACAGGTTAAAAATTGCAGTACTACTTTTTGCAGGGGTTTTACCTGTAGCCCTATTTGCACAGCAACCTAAAATTTCTAATTTCCGTCCTTATGACAAGACTGGTATCAATATGTTTGAAACCTTAAAGTCTGATACAGTTCCTTTTGAAGGATTGAAAGTAAGATGGGGCGCAGGATTTACACAACAGTTCCAAAATTTAAAACACGAAAATCCAGGTGCTTTAAATAACACAACTACAAATCGTCTATACCCATTGCAAAATGGTTTTATGACAGCTCAAGCCAACCTATTTATGGATGTGCAATTGGCTGATGGTATTAAATTGAATGTAACTTCTTATTTGAGTTCTAGACACCATAATGAATATTGGGTTAAAGGTGGATATATCCAATTTGACAAAGTTCCATTCAAAGGAAAATTCTGGGACGATGTGATGAAACTGGCTACCGTTAAAATTGGTCACTTTGAAGTGAACTATGGTGATCAACACTTCCGTAGAACTGATGGTGGACAAGCTTTGTACAATCCATTTATGGACAACTATATCATGGATCAGTTTGCAACAGAAATTGGTGGTGAGGTTTATATACAAAAAGATGGTCTGTTTGGAATGTTGGGTATTACCAATGGTATGATCAAAGGACATATTGATTCTACTTATGCAACTGCTCAAGATCCAAATACTAGCAGAAATCCATCTATCTATCTGAAAGCTGGTATTGACAAAAAATTGAATGAAAATGTTCGTGTACGTTTATCTGGTAGCTTCTATACCAATAGTAGCCAAGCTGGTAGTGGTTTAACACTATATGGTGGAGACCGTACTGGTTCTAACTATCAGAACGTAATGGAAAAAGGTGCACCAGGTGCTTTGCCTGCTTATACTGCAGCTGCTTTCTCTGGCCGTTTTAATCCAGGTTTCAGCAAAAAGATTTCTGCAACCATGATTAATGCCTTTGTAAAAGTATACGGATTTGAATTCTTTGGTACTTATGAAGGTTCTAAAGGACGTACTAAAACTGAAACTGCTGACAGAAAAGCTACACAGTTAGCTGCTGAAGGTGTGTATCGCTTTGGTAAAGATGAAAACCTATTTGTAGGTGCTCGTTACAATACCGTTACTGCTCGTTTGGCTGGTTATACCAATGATGTAAAAGTTGATAGAACTGCATTTGCAGCTGGTTGGTTCATGACTAAAAACGTGTTGCTGAAAGCTGAGATTGTGAATCAGAAATACACTGACTTTGTGAATACCGACTACCGCGCTGGTGGTAAATTCAACGGATATGTGATTGAAGCCGTAGTAGGATTCTAAAAAATTGGGTTTTTTTATGGTGTAAGATAGCCGGATGAATAAATTTCATTCGGCTATTCTTTTTGTATAATTTGCTGCTGATGATGAAACGGATTGTTTATTTGGCTTTTTACTTGTTGATCAGCGGATATTATCCTGCAGATCCAGCATCAACTTGGGTAGTGATGCAGGGTAGCAGTCTTACGGTGAATGGAAGTACCAACGTAAACAAGTTCCAATGTGATATTATAGATTACAATTTACCAGATACCATCACTTGCGTTAAACAGTCCAAATCACAAACCCTTCCAATGTCTGGCAAGTTGAAACTGGATATTGAATCTTTTGATTGTCATAATCGGATGATGACAAGTGATCTTAGAAAGACGTTGAAGTACAAGGAATTCCCCAAACTCATTATCAAGTTTATTTCCATTAATAGCTATCCTAATTTTAAAAACCCAGCCAAGATTACAGGTGTAGTAGACATCAGTTTGGCTGGAATAGTAAAACGCTACGATATCAGTTATCTATTTACCGTTGACAATAGTAGTATTGTTCACTTGAAAGGAGATAGGGCTGTAACCTTTACGGATTTTAATTTATCACCACCCAGTAAATTAGGGGGCGTGATCAAGGCAAAGGATGAATTGTTGGTAGAATTTAAATTGAACCTAAAGCCAGTAAGTTAATTGACCCTTACGGGTTCATCTTGGCAAAGATAACACCTGCCACAGTAGATTGAAACCATCCAAAACCTAACCAGCTAAGCACCATTAGTACGGAAACATCAATTTGGCTATAAGTCATCCAGAGTATGGGTAGTAAGGCTACAAGGGTATATACGGTACCAAACTCTAATCCTCTTAATAAATTATTGCCTTTAAATAAGGGTTTAAATCTTTCCCAAAACCAAGCAAGCGCAAAACTGATGACCATGGCATGGGTGTAGAATAAAAAATCTCTGGAACTATCTGAAACAAATACGGAGCTGAGGTATTCTGCAAAAAATGAATTGAACAAGGTACTGTTCACTGCTAGGAATAATCCACCATAAGAAAGAATGGATAAGACCACACCAGCTACCAATCCGCTTTGAAGCGTTTTTTTCATTTTTGAGATTTGGTATAAAATTAGTTTTTTTTAGGATTGCTACTCTGTTCTAAGCGGATTAGTTTTAGAATTCTAGCAACAAAAAACCGCTACAGTTTTGGCTGTAGCGGTTTTAATTCTATTTAAGTTTTAATCCCTTCTTGCAGATTGGTTGCCGGCGTATCTTCTACTATCGCCCCCGCGGAAAGACCTGCGTTCTCCACCCTGATGGTGTCTTTGAACGGGCTTTTGTTTTACCGTAGGAATGCTGTGTAAAGAAGTATTGGCCATGGCATAAGGATGGTCTGTTACAACAGGAACTGGAATGCTGATCAGCTTCTGAATATCGCGCAAGAATTCTTTTTCTTCTGCGTCACAAAAACTAAAAGCAATACCACTAGCCCCAGCCCTACCGGTACGTCCAATTCGGTGTACATAGGTTTCAGGTACATTGGGTAATTCAAAATTGATAACGTGGGTAAGGTCATCAACGTCAATTCCTCTAGCTGCAATATCGGTAGCTACCAATACCCTGGTTTCTCCAGATTTGAAATTAGACAATGCCCTTTGTCTGGCATTTTGAGATTTATTACCATGTATGGCTTCTGCCTTAACACCGCCACGGTGTAGGTCTTTTACCACTTTGTCTGCACCATGTTTGGTTCTTGTAAATACCAATGCGCTTTTAATGGCAGCGTCTTTGAGCAAATGGCTTAACAAGAGTTTCTTGTTTTCCTTTTCTACAAAATACACGGCTTGTTGAATGGTTTCTGCGGTAGATGAAATGGGGGTTACTTCTACTTTAGAAGGATTGTTCAAAATACTACTTGCCAACTTGCTAATTTCTGGAGGCATGGTTGCCGAGAAAAACAAGGTTTGTTTTTTGGTAGGTAATAAAGTGATTACTTTTTTCACGTCATGGATAAAACCCATGTCTAGCATACGATCGGCCTCATCCAATACAAAGAATTCTACGTCTGATAAACGAATGAATTTTTGTTGGATCAAGTCCAATAATCGGCCTGGTGTGGCAATTAAAATATCAACCCCTTTGCGCAGGGCAATGGTTTGTGCGTGTTGAGAAACACCACCAAAAATCACCAATTGTTTTAGACCAAGGTTTCTGCCATAAGCAGCAAAACTTTCTTCTATCTGAATGGCTAATTCTCTAGTGGGTGTTAAGATCAAGGCTTTGATGCCGCCCTTTTGAGGCTGTCCTGTGTATTTTTCTTTGCAAAGCAATTGTAATACGGGTATGGCAAATGCGGCGGTTTTGCCGGTACCAGTTTGCGCACATCCCAGTAAATCCTTTCCTTCTAAAATAATGGGAATGGCTTGTTCCTGAATGGGCGTGGGTGTGGTGTAACCTTCGGTTTTGAGCGCATTTAAAATGGGCTCAATGAGGCTTAATTGTTCAAATAACAAAATGTAAAAAATTTAAAATGAACACCTGAAAATGCTCAGGTGGTATATAACCTTTCCAGAAATGACTTAATGAACTTTGTCACGGAAGTAAATGATCAGTCTATAGAGAG
>CAIZMD010000608.1 GCA_903933995.1 uncultured Bacteroidota bacterium | reverse complement strand
TGTAAAAGTAAACGATTTTCTACAGAGGAGCAGTATCTTTAAAGGGTATAAACAGGCATTATGCAGCAAGCAAGTAGAATCTACGCCCTTTTCATGTTATTGAGTCTTTGTTTTGGAACCTTACATGCGCAAGAAGGGGACCCAAAACCTGAAATTGATACAACCAGTTCAGATGGTTTGTTTCAAGCTGCAAGAACAGCTGCTTTTGATCAGAAAAATTATCCTTTGGCAAAACGTTATTGCCTCAAGGCTTTGGAAAGCAGCCCCAATTATGCCGATATCAGAATCTTTCTGGGACGTTTGTATACTTGGACAGACCAAGTAGACAGTGCAAAAGCCTGTTTTGAAACCGTGCTACAACGTGAGCCTGACTATGAAGACGCTTCCATTGCTTATGCCGATTTACAATATTGGAATGACCACTACAAAGAAACCATTGCCATTTGTGATGAAGGCTTAAAGTCCAATCCAACTTCAAAAGATTTGTTGATCAGAAAGGCAAAAGCATTGGCTGCATTAAAGGATTATGCTGGCGCGATGGCTATTACAAGTGCAATACTCAAAACAGATAATAGCAATGCAGCTGCCCGATCTTTAGAAACCAGTATCAAGGATGATGCTGCCAAAAACAAGATTGGCATTACTTATGACTATACTTATTTTGACAAACAGTTTGACGCTCCATGGCATTTGGTAAGTGTTGACTATGGTAGGTCTACTAAGCTTGGATCTATTATTGGACGCATCAACTATGCCAATAGGTTCTCTTCCTCTGCTACACAATTTGAAATAGATGCTTATCCTAGAATCAGCAAGACGTTCTATAGTTATGCCAATATTGGTTTTGGAGACCAGTCAGGCATTTTTCCAAAATTCAAAGGTGGATTTTCTTTGTATGCTAATCTACCCAAGAGTTTTGAAGCAGAACTGGGTTTTAGGTATATGAAATTTAGCGGAGACCCTACTTGGATTTATACTGCTTACTTGGGTAAATACGCAGGCAGTTGGTTGTTGGGTGCACGTACTTATATTACCCCAAGCAATTATGTAAAACAGGTTTCAGTTACGTATAATGTGCTTGCGCGATACTATTTTGGAGGTGCTGATGACTTTTTTGGATTTGTTGGTGGCTATGGATTATCTCCCGATGACCGATACAATAATATTCAATTAAATGGCACACCACTTGACACTTATAAATTGGGTGCGGCTTACAAGAAGAAATTGAATATCCATAATATTCTTACCACCGATTTTACTTGGTTTAACCAAGAATATCTACCCGGTACCAAGGGCAATCAATATACAATTAGCGTTGGATGGCTGTTCAGGTTTTAAAGAAAAAACGGATTTGGAAAGACCTTCGATTTTTGATCTTTCTAATTGCTCTACTTCCACTTTGGATGTGGTTGTATTGGCTAATAACCCCCAAGCAAGCATTTGCAGTTGCTATTATTGACAAGACTGTTTTGAATAATCGCAACCAAGAACACAAATCCTTGATTTGGATTTTACAACACGAAAAACTGGTCAAGAAAAACAAAGAATTCTATATTGGTTTACAAGACTATTTTGGTTTTTTCCCTGGCGATAGTGGCAAGTACCGAATCAAGGGTTTAGAAAGGTTCAATGAACTTAAGCTGAACCAATTGGTCAATGATTGTGATATGGTTTATGTAACAGACACTTATGGGGTATACACCCAAGAGTGGCACCATTTAAACGTTTTGGGAGATAGGTCTTCTCTGATTTACGGAGGATTAACAGAACAGGATCTATATTTTTTAAAAGCCATGAATGCGGCTGGCAAATTAGTAGTAGCTGAACACAATACCATTGGATCACCCACCACAGAAATAGTCAGAAATCAATTTGAAAATAGTTTTGGAATTAAATGGTCACACTGGAATGGCAGATATTTTAGCTCTTTTGATACATTGAAGAATCCAGAATTACCTAGGTGGCTATATCGCAATTACATGCAACAACATGGTGGCGCCTGGCCTTTTAAAAATGCCGGAATTGCTTTTGTAAACCTGAATGACCAAGTGGTGGTATTAGAAAAAGAGCAACATCTTGGATTAGCTGATTTTCCAAAAATTCTTGCAACAACTACTACACAAAAGCACTATGGCCTACCAGCAAAAATGGATTACAATTATTGGTTTGAAATCATGGATGTAGATAGTAGCCAAAATGAAGTATTGGCCCATTTTGAATTACCAGTCAGTAAATCAGGAAAGCATATACTAGATTCCATAGGCATACCAACTAAATTTCCAGCAGTGATTCATTCTCTGAAACAGCATCAGCCATTCTTTTATTTAACGGGAGATTTTTGTGATAACCCCATTAATATGAAAACCGTGCATTTTGGCGGAACAGACTATTTTAAGTGGATGTTGTATAACAAAGAAGATCCAATGGAACGCTCTTATTTTTTTTATAATTTCTATAGACCCTTGGTTACTACCATTATTCAGGATTATAGAGAAACAAAACAATAGTTTTATTTCTTGTTCCTTCCATATTTGCTTAACAAACTATCTGGCAAGATTTTGGCGTTTTTCTGAATACTATTATTTCTTGTTTTGAACTCATTGTAAGCAGCTTTGATTCTATTAATTTCCTCAGGTTCTTCCATTACTGAAAGATTCATCTCTGCATTGATTTTAAAGACTTGATTACCTTCTTGAAATAATTTACCCAGAATAAAACCATTGACTTCATTCTTGGTTTGCATGAGCGGATAAGCGCGCGTACTATTAAAGTCCTTGGTGGTGTCTAATCCTGCGCCCATCCAAGTGGCAGTAGCTGGAACGCTTAATTGATAACTATGTTTGAGCCACTGCAAAATACTTGGTGTAATATCATAGTGGGTAGAAATGGCATGCATTTGAGCCGGTCTTTTTAGCATAGCTGAATAAATGATTAATGGCACATGGTAACGGTCTAGTTTGGTAGTCATGGGAATCTCTGGTAAACGGTGGTCTCCGGTTACAAGAAAAACAGTATTGGCAAATTCCGGTTGTTTGCTATACTCATTGAAAAAATATTGAAGTGCATTGTCTAAGAAAAGCACACTAGCCAATTGTTGTTTGTATTGTCTCAAACTCTTTTTGGCGTTTTCATTCATTTCCAATTCCGTCATGCGGGTTTCAAACCTGTCTAAATATTTTTGCTGATCATTGACTAAGAAAGGACTATGGGTAGACAGGGTTAAAATGGCATTTACATAAGGACCTGCAGGTTGTTTTTTCAATTCAGCAAAATATCTACGGAACAATTCTCTGTCACCATATCCCCAACTAAATCCAGAAGAACTAGATGGCATTTTTTGATACCCAACCCCAAAAGATTTTATATCCTGAATTTTTCCTATCCCTGCTTTGCGCAAATAATCATCCATAAAATCAAAATGCGCATCGCCCCCATAATAAAAAGAACTTTGATAACCATTTCTGCCCAATACAGAAGCTAGTGAAATATGTTCTGGCATTTCTGTACCCATTTCACTAACCCCGTTTTTGCCAAAGGGCAAGGAACCTAATACTGATGGCAATACTGCAAAAGTTCTTCCACCTTCACTTAAGAAATTTGGCCAATACAAACTTTGTTTGGAAAGGGAATCTAAGAAGGGGGTAAAATTACCCATGTATGCTCCTTTATTGGTAAAGGCCCTTCCCAAACCTTCCACCATAATCAAAACAATATTTGGCGGATTTTTACCCTTGTTAAAAAAGGGAGACAATTTATCTGCACTACTGTCTACCGAGTGTAAAAAAGGGAATGTGGTTGGTTCAACATAATTTAATGCCACAAGGCTACTGTCCATTTCACCTCCAAAATCACCACTATATTGGTCATCATAGATATTGACAAATTGCTGTTTTGGAAAAAAGTATTTGATACTTGATGAATAGAAGTATTGCGGCTTATTGACGCTTAGGTTTTGATTGTATTCTACAGCAATGGGTCTGATTCTTCCACGAATCGGTTTTTTTGAAAGGATTACAATAAAGCAACTTGCCACCAAAAGCCAGGCCATGTTGATATGCACTTGGAGTTTGGTTGGTAATTTTTTAAAGACCCAAACCAATAATGCCATAACACCCAAGATTAAGGCAATGGTCCAAAAATTCAAAACGCCTGAAGCACCTACCGTTAACTTAATCTCTGCCATGGAATAGCCCCAAATATCCGCACCTAATGGAACTAGGGTAGTTAAGAAATATTGAGAAAGAAAAATTTGCATTAGGATCAATACAAAAAATGCGCCTTTTAAAAACCAGTCCGCTGTTTTTTGATGCAATTGATAAATAGCCGTATAGGGAATAAAAAAAGCAATGCCACTTGAAAAAAGAAAAACAAAATCAGCCAAAACACTATTGACTAATAGATGACCCACACTTCCTTCCAACCCGTGCTTCCAATAACTATATCCAAATTCATAACCCCTAAATAACAAAAACAACAAAATCCCTGTTAGAAATACTTGTGCAAATTGCTGTACCGGGAAATAGATATTTTTCTTGTAGGCATCCGTATTTTGAATCAGTGCCGGAGTAGCAGTTTGTGTTGCTGCAAATCCAGCCCTAGACATTACACCCCAAGATTTTACGTCTTGAAAATAATCAGCAAATCCATTAATGGCTGACCATACTACAAAGGGATGATAGACAAAGGGTTCAATCATGGCCATCAACAATAATTTGGCCAAATCTCCTTTGTTTTTATATTGATTAAAAGTTGATGCTTCCATTAAAATGGCAATAGCAGAAAAGAAAAAAGCGCAACTCCAAATAAAGGCAAAAAACCATCCGAATACGGGCCAATTGATTTCTCCTAAAATACCCATGATGCTAAAAAAGAGTACCCCAAAAAATTCTATAGGCGCAGCCATCATTTCAAAAAAGAACCAATAGGGATAACTCAACAAACCCAACAAACCAAATTTGGGATTGAAGAATAATTTCCGATGATCTCTTAAGGTTTCTATGGTACCCCTTGTCCATCTATTTCTTTGTCTCTGTAATACTTTAGCCGTTACGGGAGCTTCTGTCCAGCACAAAGGTTCTGGAATATATACCACAGCATAGGGTAATCCTTGTTCGTGCATATACCTTCGCATCCGCACTACTAATTCCATATCTTCTCCTACCGTATTGCTATTATAACCTCCACAAGCAATGACAATGGATTTGTCAAATGCACCAAAGGCACCAGAGATCAATAACAATCCATTTAATCTACTCCAAGCCATTCTTCCCAATAAGAAAGAACGGATATATTCCAATGATTGCATTTTAGCCAAGAAATTGGTAGGCAGATTTACTTGTACCAATTTGCCATGTTCTACCACACAGGAATTGGCAATTCTAACAACACCTCCAGATGCAATCACGCGTTTATCAGAATTTTCCAAGAAGGGTTTGACAATCTTGAATAGTGCGTCCTGTTCTAGAATACAGTCTACGTCTACACAAACAATGATTTCGCCAGAAGCAATATTGATACCCGCATTCAGACTATCGGCCTTGCCCCCATTTTCTTTATCCACTACCAATAAACGTTGGTATGCAGGATTGGTACTTTTATAAACTGCTTTTACTGGTTTTGTTTGAATCAATGCTGGTACAAACAAATCTGTTTTTACCAGATCATAGGCAGCTACCATTTTTTCAATACTATCATCTTTGCTTCCGTCATTGATAACCACAATCTGCAAATCGTTGTAATAAATGGTCAGTAATGATTTGATGTTTTCTATAATGGTAGCTGACTCATTATAAGCCGGAGCCAATATGCTAATACTAGGTGATTGTGAAGAGGGCGCTAAAATTTTAAAATCTGATGCCTTGGTTTTGCGTTCATAAAAATTCAATTCCCGCATGGAGAAAAATGACAGTCCAATATAACAACAAAGCAGCGTTACTGAGTAGAAAAACAATCCATACTCAAAAAAGGAACTAACAATATTTTCCCAATGGATACTCATGCAAGGGCTTGTACGTGTTTGATTAATTGATGACGCTGATGAGCATTCTCTTGATTTGACAAAAGCATGGAAGCCATATCCATTGGGAATTTTAATGCAATCAATTCTGCAGCCAATTGCTTGATTCTATCATCTGGATGCTCCAAGTTATTTAATAAGGTAGATTCTAGTTTTTAGCGCAACAGTAGTTCTTTAAATTTTTGTTTCGGTGTTAACCAATCAAGCGTTTTTCTTGGCCTTTCATTTAAAAGCTTTTGAACGTGCTTGATTTCCTTCCTTGTAAACTTACTAAAATCAGTTTGCTTTGGAAAGAAGTCTCTGATCAACATATTTGTGTTTTCATTTGTTCCTCGTTGCCAGGGGCTGTGAGGATCGCAGAAGTACACCTGCATTTTTGTTTGTTTGGTAAAGAGTTTGTGTTCGCTCATTTCTTTGCCTCTGTCATAGGTTAGTGTTACAGTCATTTGACTGGGTAATGTTTTTAGTTCTTTGGCAAACGCTTTTCTTACAGATGGTGCATCCTTGGCTTTTAAAGGCACAAGGATTACGGTTCTGGTAGTTCGTTCCACAATAGTACCAATGGCACTCTTGTGGTCCTTACCCATAATCAAATCACCCTCCCAATGGCCAGGTATGATTCTGTCTTCCACTTCCTCCGGACGCTCATGGATGCTAATCATATCAGGTATTTTACCCCTTGCGTCAGTAGTTAGTTTTCGGTTCTTCCTTAAACGTTTCTTCTGTCTGAGGTAGCTAATGAGCTCCTTGCGGAGTTCCCCCTTGGGTAGCATGTACAGATAAGTGTAAATGGTTTCGTGACTAGCTTGCATATGCTTCTTTGTTGGATAAAGCTTTTTTAACTCCATGCTAATTTGTTGGGGTGACCAACGGAGTTTCAGCTTCTCAACAATAAAGCTATACAGTTTTGGTGTTGTAGCAATCCTGCATGTATCATTCCTTCTGCGAGATAGGTATTCTGCACAATGCTGTGACAACCAAGCTTTGTAAGGGGTTCCACTGTTAGTAAAGTGTTTCACTTCCCTACTAATGGTACTTACCTGACGATTTAAACAAAGAGCTATATAACGTAAACTTTTACCCTGTGAAAGGTATTGACCAATCAATTCCCTTTCATTGATAGTTAACCTTTTATATTTATTCATTACAACAATTTAACTTAGTTAAACTGTTGCGTTAGAAACTTGAAGCTGAGTAAGAATTCCTTACTTGGATTAGCAACTATTTTTTTTAATGTCTCTATTATCTTTATCTGGTTGTTAATATTCTCTTTTGCAAACTGTTCCTCTAATAAAGTAGCAGTATCATATTGTGCTATGATGCCACAACAACGAATGGCTTGTTTGCGTATAGTTTCATTATTATGATGTAAACAAGCAATCAGGTTGGGATAATATTGTTCATCCGGATATGCTTCCAGTAATTTCAATGCAAATAAAACAACGGATTCATTCTCCAAGAGCAACCAATCCGGCATTTCTACCAAAGGTTTGGGCTCAAACAAGGTTAATTGGTGCAATAAATTAATTTGATCCCAATCACTTAAACTATTATGAATGCGTTTGAGAAATTTTAGTGCGTCAAAGCCTTGAAGGTTCACTACTCCAAAATGAGCTTCTGACCTAATAAAGGGGTTTTCATTATCTGCAAATGCAAAGAGTTGATCCATGGCATCATACTGATCAAAAATATAAATTTCTTGTATGCCTTTTACTACCCTACTCCAAATTTGGCTGTTGAGTTTTTTGTCCGTTTCCTTTCTTAATTGCAATTGCTCATATAGTTGCACTACCACATTCATGGCATTGCCTTTCAAGTATTTTTTGCAGATCAACAACTCATCAAGCGCCAGCAATCGGTAGTACTTTTTTAGTAAGAGTTTTTCTAACTGCACACTTATGGTAAAGTTTTTTTCAGAAGACAGAACCCGATTGGTGATTGCATTGGCCAACCAAGACCTAAACAGTTTTTGAAATCGAATTCTTTTTCTTCTTCTAATTCTTCTTACTAAAACAAATCCTAGAATGACCAATAAAACTATGAAACAGGAGATCAACGCCACAACCGTTCCATTTTGTAAGAACTTAATGGATACTGAAATATTCAATAACCCATTTACAGAAATTATATTTGACAAGATCTGTATCAATGCAACACAGATTGTTTGGTTTGGGCAATTTTGTTCAGTTCTTGGAGTACTATTTCCAAGTCAAAAGGTTTGGTCAAATAAGCTGCCGCGCCCATTTCAAAACACTGCTTTTTAACAGCATCGTCTATCAAAAGTGCCAGCATAACTACTTCAATGGGAGTTGATTTGGCCCTTGCTGCTTGCAATAATTCAATACCACTGTAAAATGGGATTAGAATATTGGTAAGCATTAGGTTGGGTTGAAAGCTGTCCATTAATTCCATGGCCGTTTTACCGTCTGAACAACAAGCAGTTGTCCATCCATCAGCCAAAAAACGTTGATTCAGAATTTCAAGAATCACAGCTTCTTGTTCTACTATCAACAGTTTTTTCATGGGCTGCCTTAGAGGGATTAAAGACAATTGAGAAACCACTACTCTGAACCAGAATTATTTCTGGGAGTAGCGAATATTAGTACTTATTCATTTCAGCTTCTAGAATGGTAACCACTTTAGCATATTGCTCTTTCATCTGTTTCACCATGCCTTCTAGTTGATCAAGATGCTCCAATTTCTTGGCATACATTTCCATTTTACCAACCAATAAGCGCAGGCTTTCTACATTGATTACGGAAAGAGAAGATTTGGCATAGTGTGCTGCTTTGGAAAATGCATCCCAGTTTTCATTGGCGAACTCTCTATCAATTTGTTGAATGGTTTCTGGCATGGTTTCCAAAAACATATTGATAATGGTCTTCTTGTATTCGTTGTCGCTTTCTGACAATTCATTCAACATGGTCAGGTCTACCAATGGCATATCATCCTCATCTTGATCCTGTACAAAGTTCTGAACTGCAGCAGGTTTAGGCTCAGGTTCTGCTGGCGTAATAACCGGAACGGAAATTTGAGCAATTAAAATATCATCCAATGTTTTGTATAATGCGTCTAATCCAAAAGGTTTGGGTAGTGCGCCATTCATGCCAACGCGTTCAAATTTGTTGGTATCTTCCTTACTGCTCCAACCGGTCATAGCAATAATAGGAATATCGTTTTTCAGCGTCTTTCTAATATACTCCGTTGCCTCAAAACCATCCATCTCAGGCATATTAATATCCATCAAGATTAGGTCAAAGTCATTTTCTAATAAACATTCAATGGCTTCCGCTCCATTTCCGGCAATGGTGAACTGAGCACCTGTTGCCTGCATAGAATGCATGATCAATTTCTGGTTTACAAAATCATCCTCCGCTATCAGGATCCGCTTACCCTTTAAAAAATCATTCTTCATTCCGCCGGTTTTTCTATTAGTTCGGTTGTAAATTAAAGAATTACGGCTCATTTATGGCTTTATAGTGTATTAAATTGCCAAATGAAGACGATTTACCTAATTTTTAACCAGTCCTTGCAGGCTTTTCTATTATTTTTGCGCACTTAGTGCGGAAACGCGTCATTAATTCAGATACATGAAACAGACTTTATTACTGCTTTTGGGAATTACTATTGCTTCTTTGTCTCAGGCCCAAAGCTTGAATCCAACCAAACCAAAGAAAGACTGGTCAAAAGTTGACCTTTCTAGCAGACCTGCTGACCATTTTATGATTCAGTACGGCATGGATGCTTGGTCAGGCCGTCCGGATAGTGTTAGAACCAGTGGTTTTAGCAGACATTTCAACTTCTATTTCATGTTGGATAAGCCTTTCAAAACCAACCCTCACTATAGTCTAGGACTGGGAGCTGGTATTGGAAGTAGCAATATGTTTTTCAGTAACACTTACGTGAACTTGAAGGCAAATAGCGCCAGACTGCCTTTTACCAATGTAGATAGCGTAGACCATTTTAATAAATTCAAACTCACTACCCTTTATCTAGAAGCACCTGTAGAACTAAGGTATTTCTCAGATCCCGAACGTCCAGGAAGTTCTTGGAAAGCCGCTTTGGGTGTGAAAGTGGGTACTTTGTTAAAGTCTTATACCAAGGCTAAAAACTATGTAAACAAGAATGGTCAAACCATTTATGGTAATACTTATGTACAAAAAGAGAGCAATAAACGCTTCTTAAATGGTACTAGTTTGGCTGTAACCGGACGTTTTGGATATGGCATAGTTTCTTTTGATGCTAGCTATTATATACTAGGTGTTTTGAAAGATGGCACCGGTCCAGTCATGAACCGTTACACATTTGGATTGACTATCAGCGGTTTATAATCCGTTTTTTCAAATATTTGGAGCCTCCGTTAAAATATAACGGGGGCTTTCTTTTATCCCCCCACTAGGGCTACCTTTGCCAAAATAGTTTTAGCGTTGATTGAGAAAAAACAAGGATTAAAAGTAGAACAGAATGCCGTTCTGGTGGGATTGATTCAAAAAGACAATACCCAAGAACAGGTTACTGAATATTTAGACGAGTTGCAATTCCTGGCAGAAACTGCCGGAGCCACTACCGTAAAGCGATTTACCCAACGTTTGCCCCACCCCGATAGTAGGACTTTTGTGGGCAAGGGTAAACTAGAAGAAATCAAGGATTATCTGAATGGCCGCAATATTACCCTGGTCATTTTTGACGATGAACTCACTGGTTCTCAGTTATTGAATATTGAAAAAGAACTCAAGGTTAAAACCATTGACCGGAGTGATTTGATCTTAGATATTTTTGCCAATCGCGCCCGTACGGCGCAATCCAAGGTACAGGTTGAACTGGCCCAATACCAATATTTGCTACCGCGATTAAAGGGGATGTGGACCCACTTGGAACGTCAGGGAGGTGGAATTGGATCCAGAGGTCCGGGTGAAACCGAGATTGAAACCGATAGAAGGATTGTGAAGGATAAGATATCGCTCCTGCGCAAACGCTTGGGCGAGATAGATAAACAGGCATTTACCCAACGCAAAGAGCGGGGTGAGTTTATTCGCGTGGCCTTAGTGGGTTATACCAACGTAGGTAAGAGCACGCTCATGAATCTTTTGAGCAAGAGCGATGTGTTTGCCGAGAACAAACTCTTTGCCACCCTTGATACCACTACACGCAAGATAGTTTTTGAAAACACGCCTTTTTTGTTGAGCGATACGGTAGGGTTTATTCGCAAACTGCCTCACCACTTGGTAGAGAGCTTTAAAAGCACCCTTGACGAAGTGCGCGAGGCCGATATTTTGCTGCACGTAGTAGACGTTTCTCACCCCCAATATGAGGACCAGATTGGCGTAGTAAATAAAACTTTGCAGGAGTTAAAAGCCTTTGAAAAGCCCATTCTTACCATATTTAATAAGATGGACCTCTATGCCGAACGCACATTTGACGAATGGCTAGAAGACGGGGTAAAAGAAGAAATTCTGCGGGATCTTAAAGACAAATGGGACCAAATTACCAATAACAATTGCGTGTTTGTTTCTGCGGTGGAGAAGAACAATATTGAAGCCCTACGCGGTCAGATCTTAGAGAAAGTACGCAATCAGTACCAAGTGCGCTACCCGTATAGAACCCAATTGTATTAATACATGGCTGAAAAAAGCTATCAATGGCATTTATTGGCCTTATCGGCAACTGCCATTCCATGGAAACCCAACCAGTTGGCCCAGGTAGAAGTGGCGGGCAAGACCATTACTTTAAGCCTATTTGAGGGACAGGTCAGCGCCTGTGCCCATAAGTGCCCCCATTCCGGGGGTATCATGTCTGAGGGCTTCTTAGACGCCACGGGCAAGATTGTCTGCCCACTGCACCGGTTCAAGTTTGATACCCGCAATGGGCGCAACACCAGCGGAGAGGGTTATTATCTAAAAACCTATCCGGTTGAACAGCGCGAAGAGGGGTTATTTATAGGAATTCCGGAATCCAGTCTATTTAATTGGTAATTTTTTTGAGTGGAAATTTTGTTGCTAACCATTTTTCCCTATTTTTGCTGCCCATTAACGAGAAATCGTGAAGGGAACACTCCTCCTTAGCTCAGTTGGTTAGAGCATCTGACTGTTAATCAGAGGGTCTCAGGTTCAAGTCCTGAAGGGGGAGCCATAATGATAAAAAGGTTATACTTTTATAGTGTAACCTTTTTTATCTTTTATGAATAATAAGCTAGCTCAATTCCTTAAAAAGTACCGACGTCAAATCATAGTGGGCGTACTTTTCTATCTCTACTTGATTTTCAGAGATGTAATTAAGTCCTTCTTTTAAAATTGTAGGAAGTTTAACCCTTCAATTTTATGATAGTCACGTACTCAATCATCTGGAAATAGCTGCAACTTTCGTCAAT
>CAIZMD010000607.1 GCA_903933995.1 uncultured Bacteroidota bacterium | reverse complement strand
TGTGAAATAACCCAAAGCACCGCCACCAACTCCACGGCCATAGTTTTCTTGAGCTTCAACACCTACCAAAGCAGTAACAGCGTGTTTTTCTGCAAATACATTGGTGTATTTTAAAGTGTTGGTCCAAGTCCAAGACCTGTTGTAACCACCGTTTTCACTAAATGAGTTAGAACCATTGTTTTCAGCATTTTCATAAGTTCTGAAACCATAGTTATAATAGTAGAAATTACTCATGGTACCACCAAATGCAGAACGTGCAGTGAAATGTTTTGCAAAGTCAACCTCAGCAAATACATTACCCTGAATATCCCAAGAGTTACCCTTGTTATCCATACCGCGAGTTTGAGTTGCAACTGGGTTGGTAGCGTTACCAAGACCTTTTGCAGCAGTACCAGCCCATCCACCATTGATATCGGTAACTGGGATGATAGGTTGTTGACGGTAAGTCATTGAGATTGGGTTACCCTCATCTTGGTTGGCAAACCTAGGGTTGTCCCTATTAAAGATGTACAAGTTTTCACCAACACGGATATTGTTCTTGATATTAAAGGTAGTGTTCACACGGGCAGAATACCTTTTCAGGTAAGTACCAATGGCAGTACCTTCTTGGTTAAAATAGTTCAAAGAGAACAGGTAAGTATTTTTCTCATTACCACCGCTAGCAGTGATGGTATGGCTTTGAATACCTGCTGGTTTGAATATTTCATGGAACCAATCTGTACCAGCTTTGTTAGCGGCTACAATTTGATAGATTCCTTTAGAGAAATCTGAAGTGTTATATTTTGCTAAATCAGCAGCAGAGATAGATCCTACAATACCACCATTTCCACCATTGTTGATGTAATCAGGGATAATTGGAGTAGAACCACTTCCGTACTGAGGGTGTGTAGTAGCTTGTCCAGAGTTTTTCAACGCCAACCAAGTTAAGTCAGCCATACCCTGTGTATTCAACAAGTTGAAAACATTTCCTGATGGAGGACGCTGAGTACCAACATAAGCATCGTAAGTAATCTGGGCTTTACCAGACCTACCGCGCTTTGTAGTAACAACGATAACACCATTAGAACCACGAACACCATAGATAGAGGCAGCACCAGCATCTTTCAATACTTGGATACTTTCAATATCAGTAGCGTTAATGTTGGTTAAACTACCTTGAACTCCATCAACAATCACCAAAGGATCAACGTTACCAAAGTTGGTAATACCACGGATACGGATATTAGATCCAGTACCAGGCTGACCGTTGGTGATTACGTTCAAACCAGAAGCTCTACCCTGTAACATTTGTTCTGGGCTACCTGCTGGAATGGCTTTAAGGTCTTTTACATTTACCACTGATACAGAACCAGTGATGTCTTTTTTCCTTTGAGAAGAATAACCAGTTACCAGAATTTCATTTAGCTGGTTGGTTGTTTCTGACATAGAAACATTGAAGGAATTTTTTCCTCCAACTGTTTGCTCAATTGTTTCAAATCCAACAACAGTAAACACCAGGATACTTTTATCACTTGGTGCATTAATACTGAAAACACCCTCGGCATTTGTAATAGCCACGGTGTTAGAGCCCTTTACCTCTACCGTTGCTCCGGCAATAGGTTGATTGGCTTTGTTGGTTACTTTACCAGTAACGGGTTTTTGAGCAAACGCATTGAAACAGAAGAAAGCAAGAAAAAGTGCAAGGAGCGCACTTCTGGCTAGCAGATTGTTTTTCGTTGGCATAGCATTTTGGTTGTAAGATGATTAACAGATTCAAAGCGAATTTAGAGAGATTTGATTTGGTACAAGTTGCATTTTTTAACACTTTGTTGTCAATTTTTAACATCCTAATGTGTACCATTTACATAATAATCTGCTTAATACGCATGAATTAAATTGTAATTTGTTAATGAAAACCCTTATCAACAAAGGGTTTTAGGCATTTTTTACGCAAACGTTTGTGTAAAATTGGCAAAAATATAATTCACTAACACTAACAACAGTTAGCCTGTATTTCTTGTTAGTTTTTGCCAGTAATTGATGTTTAGCCCATGAAAGGGTGCAAACGATTGCACATGAAAGGATTATTTACCCAAAATGCTGTTTAAACATCTTAAAAAAAATAATTAAAAAGTAATGCTTTGAGCTAGCGCGATATTTGCAGTGAGTATTTGCGGAAAAAATTCCGGAAATAAAAAAGCCCCTTGAAGGAATCAAGAGGCTTTTGCGAGAATTTGCGGAAAAATCTTAGAGATTCCCCTTTTTGAGTTCTGATACTGCGTGATCCGCCGCTCTAGCAGTAATAGCCATATAGGTTAAAGAAGGGTTTTGGCAGGCTGATGAAGTCATACAAGCACCATCTGTTACAAATACATTTTTTGCATCCCAAACCTGATTGGTGCCGTTGAGCACCGATGTTTTGGGGTCATTACCCATTCTTGCCGTACCCATTTCATGAATGCCATGACCAATGGCGTGACCATTATCCCAAGAATGGACATTTTTAACACCCGCTGCTTCAAACATGGCTACCAAGTCTTCCTTGATGGCTTTGCGCATTTTAAGTTCGTTCTCTTTTAGTTCTGCATCCATCATCAACACTGGCAATCCCCACTTGTCTTTGCGGTTCTTATCAAGCGTAATTTTATTTTCATGATAAGGCAGGATTTCACCAAATCCAGTGGCACCAATGGTCCAAGATCCTGGCTCAGAAATAGCTTCTTTAAAAGCCGCACCAATATTCAACTCTGCCACATCTCTACTCCAACCCTGTCTACTAGCACCACCCTGATATCCGTAACCACGTAAGAAGTCACGTTTGTCATTGTTTAGGTTGGCGAATCTTGGAATATAAAAACCATTGGCCCTTCTACCATAGTAATACTGGTCTTCAAATCCTTCTACCATTCCAGATGCACCAAGATTATAATGGTGGTCCATGATATTATGTCCTAGTTCTCCACTGCTGCTACCTAAGCCATCTTGCCAAATATCCGTGGCTGAATTCATGAGCACCCAAGCAGAATTCAATGCAGATGCATTAAGAAATACAATCTTAGCATGATAGGTATAGGTTTGATTATTTTCTGCGTCTAGCACTTCTACTCCCGTTGCTTTCTGAGTGTTCTTGTCATAAATGACCCTTGTTACAATACTCCAAGGTCTTACTGTTAATCTTCCAGTTTTCATCGCCGCAGGCAAGGTAGAAGATTGGGTACTAAAATAGCCTCCAAATGGGCAACCCTCCCAACAACGATTTCTAAACTGACAAGCCGTTCTACCAGGTATTGCTGCAGTTAAATTGGCTACTCTTCCAATAAACAAATGGCGTTCATTATTGAATTTTGATTTGATTCTTGCAGCTACATCTTTTTCTACACAGTTCAAATCCATGGGTGGTAAAAATTGACCATCGGGCAAATGTGCAAGACCTTCTTTGGATCCACTGATACCCGCAAATTTTTCTACATAATCATACCAAGGTGCAATGTCTTTATAACGGATAGGCCAGTCAATAGCTACACCGTCTTTTGCATTGGCTTCAAAATCTAAATCGCTTAAGCGATAACTCTGTCTACCCCAAAGAATGGAGCGCCCTCCCAATTGATAACTACGCCACCAAGTAAAGGGTTTCACTTCTGTATAAGGAGACTCTTCTTCATTGACCCAAGAGTCCATCACGCTTTCATTTGCGGCCCATCCACGATGAATTACAGGATATTTTTTCTTCTGTTCTGCAGTGGTTCTTCCTCTGTGTTCTAGTTGCCAAGGATCTTTGTCTGCATATTTATAATCCTTGATGTGCTGGTGGTCTCTACCCCTTTCTAACATCAAAACTTTTAACCCTTTTTCAGTGAGCTCTTTTGCTGCCCATCCACCACTGATTCCGGATCCTACTACAATGGCGTCAAAACTATTTTGTGCTTGCGCTTTGTTGTTGATATACGCTGTATCTGACATATTGTTTGTTTGCTTTATAGTGAATTATAAATTTCCTTTTTTTAATTCTTCAACGGCATAATTTGCTGCTCTTGCAGTTAATGCCATGAAGGTTAGTGATGGATTTTGTGTACTGGTAGAAACCATACTGGCGCCATCTGTTACAAAAACATTTTTGCAAGCATGCACTTGGTTATACGCATTGAGAATAGATGTCTTGGGGTCTCTTCCCATTCGCGCTCCTCCCATTTCATGGATATCTAACCCAGGAGCCTGTTTGCTATCATTGGTACTGATATTTTTACATCCCGCTTTCTCTAACATTTCTGCAGTTTGTTGTAGAAAATCTTTGAGTGATAACTCGTCATTATTGTCATAACCTACAGAAGTAATAAGTTGTGGTATACCCCATTGGTCTTGCTTGTCTTTACTCAGTCTTACATGGTTACTTGCTTTTGGAATTGTTTCTCCTTGCATTATGGCATATACACCCCAATTTCCCACTTCTGTTAGGGCATCTTTATATGCTCCTCCAATTCCATCACTCGCGGCCCTTCCCCTACCTGCGCCAAAATGCACCATATATCCACGCAGAAAATCCATCTCCTGTTTTTCTACATTTCTAAAATTGGGCATCATTACTTGTGTAGGTCTTCTACCATAATAATATTTATCCTTTGGACCATCATAGGATGCTGAAACAGATCCACGATAATTATGAAAAGCAAGATACTGACCAAGAATTCCACTATCATTTCCTAAACCATTTGGAAATCTATTAGAAGTTGAATTCAATAAAATTAAATTGGTATTTAGACAAGCTGCATTTACAAAAATGATCTTGGCAAAATACTCAGTGGCTTTCTTGGTAATGGCATCTATCACTCTTACCCCTGTTGCTTTTCCAAGTTGTTCATCATAAATAATAGAATGAACTACAGCATTGGTTTGCATAGTAAGATTACCTGTTTGCATAGCCCAAGGAATCGTGGATGAATTAGAACTAAAATAGCCCCCAAAAGGACAACCTCTTTCACAAAGACTTCTAGCCTGACATTGTCCCCTTCCTTGTTTTAAATGTAGTTCTGTTGGTTGGGTCAAATGCGCACACCTACCTTGAACTACATGCCTCCCTGGATAAGCTTTCATAATCTTTGCTTGCATTTCTTGTTCCACACAATTCATCTCCCAAGCAGGTAAGAATTCTCCGTCTGGCAATGTGTCTAAACCATCTTTGTTGCCACTAATTCCAGCAAATTTTTCCACATGGGAATACCAGGGTGCCAAATCATCATAGCTAATGGGCCAAGGCACGGCAAAGCCATCCCTTTCAGGACCCATAAAATCATATTTGCTCCAACGCTGGGTTTGTCTGGCCCAGAGTAAAGACTTACCACCTACCTGATATGCCCTGATCCAATCAAAGGGTTTTTCTTGTTGGTATTCGTGGTCTTTGTCTTTTACAAAAAAATGTTCTGTGGATTCCCCAAAAGCATAACATCGGGCTACTACTGGGTTTTCTTTTAGGAGCTTAGGAGGCAAATCGCCTCTATGTTCAAAATCCCATGGATTCTTTGTTGCAGTGGGATAATCCTTTAAGTGCACAACGTCTCTACCCCTTTCTAAAACCAAGGTTTTTAGTCCCTTTTCTGTGAATTCTTTGGCTGCCCAGCCACCGCTGATACCTGAGCCAATGACTATGGCATCATAACTGTTTTGTTGCTTTCCACCGGAATTGATGAGGGTGCTATCAGTTGGCATGACAATCGTTTATGTTTCTGACTTTACAAAATCAGACTAAATCTAAAACTTTCTAAGCAATCCTTTTCAACAGTTTTGCATTATGGAACGCTTTAAAAAAGTTGATAAACTACCAAATTATGCACATAATGGTTATTCTTTGCAGCGCTATCTGAATTCAAACTGTCAAATATTTATTATGAATAATCGGTGAAAACCTTATTTTCACCGTCTAACTAGGCTGCCGAATGATTCGACACAAATTACTGCGAGAAATAACACCATTAAGTGAATCAGACTGCTTTACGGTTTTCAGCCGTACCAAATCTAGTTTTGACTATCCCCTTCATTACCACGAAGAATTTGAATTGAATTTTATCAAAAATGCCAAAGGAGTAAAAAGGGTGATTGGAGACCATATGGAAGATATTGATGAGTTGGAATTGGTCTTATTAGGCCCCAATTTACAACATACTTGGCGTACCCATAATTGTACTAGTACCAATATTCAAGAAGTAACCATTCAATTTCACAAAGACCTTTTTGGTGAAAGTTTATTGAGTAGGAATCAATTGAATATGATTCGTTCATTGATGGAGAAGGCACAAAGGGGCATCTTGTTTTCGCAAGAAACCGCTAGACAACTTTCTGCTAGATTATTAAACTTAGGCAAGAAAAAAGGTTTTGACAGTATTTTGGAGCTCATGTCTATTTTAAATGATCTTTCTTTATCAAAAGACATGGTGGTATTATCCAATGCAACTTTCAACAATCGAGAAGTTATTAAATACAATAGCCGGAGAATTGAGAAAGTAATGGAATACATTAACAAGAACTATCAAAAATCTATTTCATTACAAGAAGTGGCGAAATTAACCAATATGGCTGAAGCGGCATTTAGTAGGTTTTTTAAGAACCGTTCAGGATTAACTTTTGTAGAAACGCTTACAGATATTCGTCTTGGTCATGCTACCCGAATGTTGATTAATTCAACCCAATCCATTTCTGAAATTGCTTACCAGTGCGGGTTTAATAATATCTCCAACTTCAATAGAATCTTCAAGAAAAAGAAAGGATGTTCTCCTAAAGAATTTAGAGAGAGTTATGCTTCTGAAGCAAGGGTATTGATTTAGGCACTATTTTTCTTTCAATAAATCAACTAAATTCTTCTTGCCCCAATCTTTTTTGGGTTCAATCCAAATACAGATATGATCCTTTATATCTAATAAGGATTTCCAAGCTTCATTTATAATGTGAAAATCGTTTTCAGGAAATTCATCCTTACTATATTTTTCACCAAGTTTGGCCACTATTTTACCTGACTTTTTATAAAACTTATTCTGAAAAAATTTGCCCAATGGCTCTTTGGATTTGCCGAAAAAACAATTACCTAGTATTACACCTAATACTTTTTCCTTTTTGGTATCAATGATCACATTTTGAAAGAGGTATGCTACAATTTCACCATCCTTGTCTACAATCGAATTCATATTCAAAAGTAAAAAAGCAAATCCGATTCCAATATTAAGTTTTGAAAATGGGGATCTAGCTTAACTATAATCTAGCAACCACTTCCTCTGCAAGGCCAAAGGAAAGGGTCATGCCATTACCCCCCAAACCATTTAATATATATACTTGGCTTTCTGGCTGAAGCAATAAATCATTGGACCCATTGGTTAGTTTGGAATAAATGCCATGCCAAGACTGAACTAATTTCCAGTTGGAAGCAAGTGCAAAACTTTTTAGATAATCCAGTATTAACTGATTCAGTCTAGCCCTATCAAAAGGATCAAAAGTTAGCGCGTATTCATGAGAGTCCCCAACGGTTAATTCTCCCCGATCATTTTGAGACACCATTACATGAATACCCCATTTTACATATTCGTCCATCTCTGCCAAGTATCTATCTTTTAAAGCTTGCAGTGAAGGAGCTGCTTTAAATGCGGGATAATGTATTAAAGACAATCCACCACAAAGAGAGGTTCCTATTCTCCAATTGTCTGATTCTGGAAGAAATCGCATCATTTGCAATTTACACTTGGTAATAGGCGCTTTTGCAAACTCGTCTGGATACAATGTTTCAAAATCAGGCCCACTGCAAACAAATACCAAGTCTGCCTGAAACACCCTACTACCGGCTTTTAGTTTTCCGTTTTGGATATCTGTAATAGTAGTATTCCAAATAAAATTAACATCTAAATATTCGGTCAAATAATTTGGAATGGCAGCAATGGCTTCTCTGGGGTCTACAATCATTTCTGTATGGCTAAACAAACCACCCTTCAAGCCATTTTCATTTACGCCATTGAATGATTTAGCTATTTGTTGCTTATCCATCAACTGTACATCTCTACCATTAGTACTAAAGGAATGATATAATTCCTGTAACACATCCCATTCGTCTTGTTCATGTGCTAAATGCAGGCTACCAACTGGGTCATACCATAGACCAATACTATCGGCCACTTCTTTCCATATCTGCCTACTCCTAGTTGCTCTTTGATTCAATACACCATCGGGTTGACCTATTGGCCAAACCATCCCAAAATTTCTAACCGAAGCGCCAACAGCTCTCTCGTTTCTTTCAATTACAGTTACATCAAAACCTTTTAAGGATAATGCCCTTGCAGTTGCTAGACCCACAATTCCAGCACCTATCACTATTGCCGATGGCTTACTCATTTGTTTCTTTAGTTAATTGATATTTTTTATTAAAATAACGTATTGACATCAATGATCCAATTACCCCAAGTATGGACAATCCCACTACTCCATTACTATATAATACACTCCATTGTAAATTCAATTTGAATACTGTTTTGAGCAAGATGACTGAAACACTTCCTAAGTAACCAAATGAATCAGCTAAATACATTAGAAATCCAACATTACCCGTAATTCTAAAAGTGGCAATTAATCTGTCAAACAATATGCAATTAAAAGGGATATAGCCAATATACAATCCCAATCCAACCAAGGTCATCCATAAAAAAGGACTTAGCATACCAAGAATAAAAAATAATGAACTAACCCCAGCTAAAAGAAAACCAAATAAAATAATATACTGGGTAATTTGGAATGCTTTGCGATTGTTCTTAATAAGTATCATACTACCAATTAACAACAGCACCATGAGTGTAATAGGAATCTCAGTGTTTGTAAAAACAGATGGTTGATTGCCATAACCCAGTTCCTTCCAGATATCAGCTGCAAAATTGTCTCTGATATCTCTAAAAACAGTTAGAAATACATAAATAACAATCATGATAATCAGACCCGGTTTGAAATTCTGAAAAAACTGCTTTCTGGCTTCCTTATCAAGTGGCAATCTAGTAACCCTTAAAGCAATATCAGAATTAGAAGGTGGTGGGATTTTTTCCAATAACCAGATTAAGAAAATTAAAGGCAAAAGAAAAACACCCCCTGTTACAAATGGCAACCACCAATCAGTGACATGAAAAGATAGCTGCAAAGACTTTGCTACAGATTTCACAAATCCAGAAGAAAATATAAAACTTACAGCAAGTGCCGCACCAATAAAATCAGTGGCTTTTCTGCCTTCTACAAAAGAAAATACTATTCCCCAAATAATGCCCAAGGGGAATCCGTTAGTGAATAAAAACACAACACTATAGGGAGCAGGAACCAAGGCAAACAATAACATAGACAACCATGAAATACCCACCAATAATAAAATGAGTTTACCCCTACCCACGTGTTTTAGTTCAGCAATAAATTTAATCCCATAAAACTTACTAAACATATAACCCAATACCTGACTAATCACCAATGCGTCTTTAAAAGCTAGACCAAAAACCGTTGGCCCGTCTGCAAAACTGCCAACAGTAAATGGTTTACGGAATGCATACACAGAAGCATAGGTTAAAAAACAGATTAAGGACGCATACACTGCCACCCAATTATCCCTATACTTTTCTTGTTGAATTTTATCAAAAAATGTTTTCAATACTATAAAATTAAAGCAGGCAATTGCTGCATACTATCTATGATATGGTCGGGTTGATATTCTAACAGCTGTTCTCTTGTATAGGCTCCCGTAGTAACCGCCACCACTAAACCACAACCCGAAAATTGTCCTTCCAAAACGTCTACTGAAGTATCACCTACTTTTACCACTTCTGATGCTTCAGCAACACCTAACTGCTCCATAATTTTCCTAATCATAAAAGGATGTGGTCTTCCTTCTTGTACCTCATCACTACAAACAACCGCATCTATCAAAGCTTCCTGATTCCATCCCAATCTTTTTAGAATCACATCAGTAATCACCCTTGTGAATCCGGTATTCAACGCAATTTTAATTCCGCGAGCCCTTAAGATAGAAAAAGTTTCTAAGACTTCTGGCAATGCAGCTAATTCTGTATCCGCTTCATAAAAAGAAACCATTTTCTTAGTAAAAGCATCATGAATCAAATTTATCCTAGCCGCATCATATTCCATAGCTTCTAAGTATTTCTTAAGAATGATTTCAATAGCTTCCACTTTGCGGTATCCCATTACCTTGTCTACATCTTCTGCAGCCACTTCAATCCCAGATTCCAAAAATGCAGCTCTAAAAGCATCATTTACATTTCCTTTGTCCCTTACCGTGGTGCCTGCCATATCAAAAACAACTAATTTGTAATTCATTGCTTAATTTTTTGATTGTTGTTCAATTAAATGTCTCTGAATCATGTTTGCGTAGATTTCAAGATTGGGCAAGGGAATATTTTCCAACTTTGCGGCTTCATCCCATTTTCGTAAAGCAAGTATTAAATCCGCATCAGGATCTA
>CAIZMD010000606.1 GCA_903933995.1 uncultured Bacteroidota bacterium | reverse complement strand
AAATCAAAGGTCTACCGCCCGATGCAATTTGTATTTCATTGGGGGCGTAGTCAATGCCTTCCCATTCTTTTAAAAATGCACCCACCGATTTGCGCAGATCCAATACCCCTTCTGCAGCGGGATAATTGGTATTGTGTTCCTGATAAGAAGCAATAATGTCCGATTCTAATTCAAAAGGAATGGGAAATACTTTTGGATCAAAATCACCAATAGTAAAATTATAAATGGTTTCACCTGCGCGAATACGCTCACTGATCATATTACCTAGCTTCACAATTTCAGATCCTATCAGTGTTTCGGCCAAATGGCTCAGTTTGGGTTGACTCATACAGGGATATTTGCGGCAAAACTAGCATAAAAAAACCGCAGCCATGACTGACTGCGGTTGATTTTTGAAAGAAGCCTAGGTTTTTATATGACCTAATTTCTGTTATTTCTATTTGAATGATAACTTATTCAATCACTTTATAATCCTTGAACATTTTTATAGGAGCGGCTTCTGCCAGTGCTCTATAGCCTTTCCATGGACCCTCAAAGAAGGAATTGGTTCTTTTTACAACCTCATCAATCATTTTCTCTGCATCCATGATCAAACGCTCTTCCTGTGCTCCAGGAATGGCACTCTTGCCCATTGCGGCACTACGTGCTTCTTGCAAAAAGCTATTCACCGTTACCTGTGGAATATTACCATAACCTTGTTTTTCTTGAGGTTTTCCGTTTAACTGTTCGCGGATTACTTTAAGACTGTCAAGCATTACTTTGGCTACTTTTTTCAAAGTATCTGATTGTTTGGGATTCATTCCAGCATAATTGGCTTCTACTTTTTTGATCACATCATCAGCTTCCGTCAATTTTTCATTCAAAGAAGACAAACGCAAAGTACTCTTATCAATCCTTGCACTGAATTTACGTAATGCGTCACGCACTTCTTTGGAAGTTGGTGCATTAGGATCATCATTCACCACAATCATCATACTATCGGTTAAGTCTCTACCCAAACTCATTACTACTTTATAGGTTCCGGGATCAACAGGCAAGCCACCTGGCTCGTCGTTTCCTCCACCGCCGCGGCCTGCAAATCGGCCACCACCTCCACCGCCTCGGCCACCACCGCCCCCAGCGCGAATACCTTTACCTTCCATACCCCAGTAGTAACGGTTAAAACCGGTATCTGCCTTGGTACGAAGTTGACGTACTTGGGTATTACTAGCATCAAAAATGCGCATTGTTAATGTATCGGAAATTTTGTTTTTGCCAGAATCAGCAGCAGTTTTGTTTACATAGAAACTAATTGGTGCTCCCCTTCTTCTATTCTCGCCCTCATAAGTTCCATAGGTACTATATTCAATACCTGGTGCATTTTTAATCTTGGCTTGATAGGCTTGAGGTGCTTCAAATGCTGTGAGTTTTTTAGCAAATGCTACTCCTTTATTAGAAGCAATTTTGCGCAAAGGACGAATATCATCCAAGATCCAAATAGCCCTACCAAAAGTAGCAATGACCAAATCAGCTTCTCTTTCTTGAATTGCAAAATCATAAGTAGAAACTGAAGGATAGCCATTTTTGAATTGTTGGAAGCTTGTTCCATTGTCTAAAGAAATCCAAAGACCTTGTTCAGTTCCAACAAAGATCAAATTTGGCTCAGTAGGATCTTGCAAAACAGTGAGTGCATAACCCACAACTTTTTTCTCGTCAATCATTCTGGTCCAAGTCTTACCAAAATCAGTAGTACGGAAAATATAGGGTTTCATATCGCCACGGCGATAGTCATTGACAACTACCATTGCTTCTCCTGCATTATGTCTAGAAGCGCGAATCTGAGGAACCCAAGCACCAGCTGGGAAACCAGGAATTTTTCCGCGGAAATTGGTCCAAGTTTTTCCACCATCTCTGGTTAATTGCACATTACCATCATCGGTACCAGCCCAGATAATATCTTTTTCCTTAGCCGATGGTTCAATACAAATAATGGTACAAAAATTCTCTGCACCAGTAATGTCTACGGAGATACCACCATTATTACTTTGATCAATTTTGGCACTATCATTGGTAGTAAGGTCTGGAGAAATCTGTGTCCAAGAGGCACCCTTGTCTGTGCTCTTGTTTACAAACTGGCTACCATAATAAATGGTCTTT
>CAIZMD010000605.1 GCA_903933995.1 uncultured Bacteroidota bacterium | reverse complement strand
TCTATATCATTGGGGTTAATATTGTCTAAGGGATTTCCTTGGCCAAAGTTTCCTGAACCATTGGGAGCAGCAGTTGCAAGCGGGAATCCATCAACCACATACAGAGGTTCGCTACCAGCAGTAATAGAACCAGTACCACGAACTTGCACACTAAATCCCTTACCTAATCCGCCACTGGTTTGTTTAACCGTAACACCGGCCATTTGACCAACCAAGGCCTGATCAACCCTTAGTATGGGTCTTTCGTCTAGGTTTTTAGCGTCAAAATTAGAAACTGCACCAGTTACGTTGCGTTTCTTTTGGGTACCATAACCTACCACCACCACTTCGTCCAAATTATTGGTAGATTTTTGAAGCAACACGGTAAAGTTGGTTCTGTTAGCAGTTCCAGCTTCTTGATCTGCAAAGCCAATGGAACTAATGACCAGCGTAGCTTTTGCAGTAACACTTAAACTAAAAGTACCATCAGACTTGGTGGCCGTTTTTTCGGTTCCGTTCTTTACTTGAATAGTGGCGCCTTCTAAAGGATTACCTGATGCATCAGTAACTTTTACTGTTACTGCTACTTTATCAGTTTGGCTAAAGGAAGAAAAAGGACTAACCAGTAGTCCCAATAGGAATAGTGTTATAAAAACACAGGTACGCCAGAGGCGTGATGGCAGCTTCATAAAGCAATCGTTTGGTTTTTAAAAAAGAAAATGGCAGTGCTTAAGGCACCCTTTAAAAATAGATTTGTTAAAAAAGGGTACTATCCTGTACAATACTGCCAAAACATAAAAAATGCCTCAAAATCTTCTTTTCAAGGCATTTTTCACGTACGGGAACGATTGCGTAAATTGAGGTGTTTGTGGCAAAAATAATATCGGGTTAAGTTAAAATCCTCCACAAAACAAAGCTTTCAGAAAACTATTGTATTTAAATTTTCAGTTTTGCTTATAACTATTGAATAGCAGCTAGAACTACTTCCTTTTCAGAAAAAAGGCGCTGATTAATGAAACCAAAATTCCTATTGGAAGAATTTCTACATAGGTCATTAGCACTACAAATACAGGGCTCTCATACATTTTCTTGAATTGGGCCACTTCTGTTAGTTTGCTATCAATGGTAGCTTGACTAGCTCCTTCCGCTTTTAACTGTTCTAACATATGGGCACCATATTTTTCAGCAAAGTCTGGAATAAACAGGTTTAAGTCAATCATCCAAACCAATACATATATGGTGGAGGCAATAAGGCTAATATATAAACCCACTAAAAAGGCTTTTCCAAAACTGATGGTACCCCCATTTTGATCTCGAACGGATTTAGTACCAACAAAGATGAAAGAGAATGCCAGGATCATCAGTGAGAAACCATAAACCATTCCATTTTTGAAATCTAGGTCACCTGCTCTACCAAGTAACATCAAGGCAATAAATAATGAGGAGCTAATCAAGCCCGCAATTAATCCGTTTACAATGACTGTCTTTTTCATATTTGTATTTTTATTTGTTGTAAAAATCTAGTCTTTCAATAAATTATCACTCATACTTTTGGGTGATTTTACTGTGTTTACCAAAAAATCACACTAAAGCAGCATGGTTTTAGCCAATCAAACCCATTCGCTTACCCTTTTCAATGGCCTGGGTTCTTCTTTTAACATCGAGTTTTAAAAACAGGTTAGAACCATGGGTTTTAACCGTGTTTAGAGAAACATATAATTGATTGGCAATTTCCTGATTACTTAGC
>CAIZMD010000604.1 GCA_903933995.1 uncultured Bacteroidota bacterium | reverse complement strand
TCAATCCAAACAAGGCTTCCATCTTTGTGGTATTGTTGAAACTCATCATAATAATATTTAAGTTCATTAGGGTTTGCTTGGAATTCCTTTATTGCTTGGGAAAGTCTTTCATTAATTTTATTAATGGAATCAGGTGTTAAACTGTCTTCTAATCTATGATTTAGTGCTTCTTCTACAGTATAACCTCTTAATTGAAATACAGATGGGCTGATAAAAATGAACTTGCCTAGCTTTAGACTTAATACCCAAATTACATCAATTACATTGTCAGCCAAGACCTTATAGCGCTCTTCACTTATTTCCATTGTATTCACAGCTTCATCAACCAACACTTGTAATTTGTTTCTATGCAGGTTTAATTCACCAAAAGCGATGGTTGAAAAAAGCAATACAAATACCAAGGAGAGTAAAAATAACACTGTTTCAAATGTAGTGTCATTATCTAGGTGAATTGCAAAGAAGCCATAATTGTATGCAGTTCCAAGAGACAATAAAATGCATATCACAAATGCTCCTATAATGGAATACAAAAGGTTACCATATTTGGCAAGTATGGCTAATACAGGAATAGTTACAAATATGATAGAGGGTATTCGAAAAAAAGAAAGCAAGATGATGCCGGCAATTAACGCAATTACGCTCAAAGCCGCTTTTTTATTTACAGGAGGAAAATAGTTTTTGTTTTTGATAGCCCAGTATAAAGGAGATACCAATAAAATGCCAATAGAGTTTCCAATAGTGAAATAAGTAGCCAGTTTAAAGAAGATAGGGAAGGGTAAAATTTTTCCCGCTTTAAGCATTTCTATTGAAACTAATCCCACGGCGGTAATGGCAGATGGTATTAAACAAACAAACACCAAAAATGAAATCAATTGTGAATTGCGGGTAAAAAATAGAAATTTATTTTTACGTTCTAAAAATAGAACAATTTTCCAGGCAATAAAGGCTTCCATTACGTCTGCGGATGCAAATGTCAAACCCCAAAGCGATGTCTCTATAGAAAGAACAAAATGGTGGTTAAGAAAGCTATAATACGTGTTGATAACAAAACTGCCAATTAAAACACTTGGTATAGCAGCATATCCCAATAACATAAATAAGATCAAACCTATGCCAGTGGGTAACCACATTAAGGAATAGTTATCGGGTGGAATGCTTAAATGCAAAATGCAAAAGAAGCCCGAAAGTATGTACGCCAAAGTAAGGCCTATAGCATATTTCCAATTAAAAGAGGTTTGATGCCCCATACTCATTGTTCTTTCTTCCATTGCAGCAATTGATTAACGGATAAATTTAATTGGAAAGGCGTAATAAACCGAATTTATAAAACAGTTATATGTTTTGTTTTGAGTAGCGTGTTATATTTTATGGCGGCATTTAATTTATTTCAATCAACATTTGGCAGGTTGTCATGGTTCAATGACCAATTTTTGTTTGTATATGTTGTTGCCTATTTTCAAATGAATCCAAAAAATGGCGCCATTTTTAGGTTTTGTAATGGGTAATTTTATTTGATTGGCTCCAGTAGTTAGCAAATCCCAATTCATGGATTTTACCATTTTTTGATTTTTATCTAATAATTGTACACTTATTTGACCTTTTTGAATAAGATTAAAACGTAAACTGATAAAGTCATCAGAAATGGAGCCTGATGCTTGTAGCTGAATGCCATTATTACTTTGTTTATTTAATATTCCAACTTTGTTATTGGTATGTTTATTTAGATAGACTTTTATGATTTTATTACTGGCAATACTTTCTTTTCCAGTATTGGTCCAAAAAATATTTTTAGCTTGACTATTAATACCTCCGTAGATATAACCAATTAGAACTGATTCGCCTCCCAGCTCATCCAATTTTATAACAGCGTTGTCAAATTTTGGAATATTGGGTGCATGAATAAATTCTGCACCTGCTCCTAAATAGTTTGGCATTTCTATGGGCAATTTGTATTCAGCCATTTGGCCATTTTTATCTCTAATGACAACTGCAATTGTTTTTACAAATGGTACATCCGTATTTTGAACCAAATAATTGACACTATCATAGTATTGTGCAATACCACCAAAAAACATACTGTGCATCTCATTGTTTTTTGCACTATATAGACCAATACTGGCACAATGATAATGGTTATAATATTGGGCAAAACTGGGGTCAATACTATATTTTTTGTCAGTGATATTAACCGCATTCAAATAAGGAATATTTTCTTTTTCTTGAAATACTCCTGAAAAAGCAGTCAATCCTTGATTCCCATCTGGCATAATCTGTGAAACAACATTGAAGTCTCTTCTGTGAAATGCAAGACTATCTTTTTGAGTTGTGAAATCTTTGATAGTTACAGTTCTTCCATTGTCTTCAATATTGAATTTCTTTAACTGATTACTATATTCCTGATAAAATCCAGGTCCGTGATCAGGACCCATAGGGTTGTATTTTCCTTGAAAATTTTGTCCACCAATTAAAAAGTATTGTTGATTGATTTTTTTTAATTGCCCCCCAGTGACTGTGAAAATGGGGTTCGTGATTTGTCTAAAAAAAGCTGTAATGGGTTTATTTTGTTTGATGGCTTGAATCAAACCCTCAATTTCTATTGCAATCATTTTCTCATAGGTAATATGTTTGTTTAATTGGATACTATAGCCATAGCCCCCAGTTAAATACAAATATTGACCATTTTGTATGAATTGCATGTTGGTAGCGCTTAATTGATCTTGCAATGAACTATCTAGATCCTTGCAGCTTGCTTGCCAACTTTGTAGGTTTATTGGGTCAATAACTTGAATCAACCTATTATTGCCCTGTTTGTCAAATGAAGCAAATGGTTGTCTGCGGTGTAGCCCGTCTGTTCTTCCCCCTAAGATTAACCAATCGGAACCATGTGTAGCATGAGCAAATGCTTGAACACCAACCAATCCATCAATTTGCATTGTCTCAATCTTTATTTCATAATTACTAAGTTGAGCGTTGCTAGAGAATGAGCATGCAAATAAGACTAGAAACATCCAATATTTCTTCATTTTGATGGTTTTAAACTGTCAAAATGAAAGTTAGTTGATCTGATTCCATTAAATTGTGATGCATGTCACCTTCGGTAAATAATTCTGTAATTGTCTATATGAAAAGATTATTGGTAGGGTTATGCTTATTACCCGTTCTTCTGTACGCTCAGTCAGTGAAATTGCAACAAACCAATACTACCATACAATTAGATAATGGTATTATATCAGTAAGTTTTAATAAAATCAATGCAGATTTAAACGCACTCAGTATTCGCGGAATCAGTCTACTTGGAAAAGGGGGTAGGGCGTATTTATTGGCACCTGATTTTAACATGAATCAATCTGTTTGTACCATAGTTAAACAAACCGATAGCCTGTTAGAATTAAGTTTTTTGCATGTTGCATCCAATCATTTTACCTATGACCTACACTATATTTTGAAGAGCGGGGATGCTGGTATTTATTGTTATTTATTAGAATCGCACCAAGCAAAAGACAGTGTAGGCAATTATGGTCAAACCCGTTGGGGAATTAAGGCAG
Organism: uncultured Bacteroidota bacterium; assembly: GCA_903933995.1. Lineage (GTDB taxonomy): Bacteria > Bacteroidota > Bacteroidia > Chitinophagales > Chitinophagaceae > Sediminibacterium. The sequence goes on along the minus strand of CAIZMD010000604.1, from coordinate 3,371 downwards.
ATGAGTCTTTGTTTGATTACCATTTGGTCAGGGATAGTATTCAAGGGCCCATGCCAAAGATGTCTGAACTAACTCATGATGTACAAGACTGGACCTTTCTCATGCCAGATAGCACTTATTATACCAAATACAATTATGCCGATTATATTGAAGACAGATATGTTCATGGAATGGCTGGTAGCAAAGGGTTTGGACTATTTGTGATTAATCCAAGTCATGAATATTTGAATGGTGGTCCTACCAAACAGTATCAGAATGTACATAGCACACCGTTCTTGATCAATATGTTTAATTGTGGCCATTTTCTGAGTGATGTTCGCAAAGGCGATAATCTAATTGCGGATCATTGGAAAAAACTCAACGGCCCCTTCTTTTTGTATATCGCCGAAGGCAAAACCATTCCTGAAATTTGGAACAAGGCAAAATCAATATCAATTTCTGAACAAGCCAAATGGCCTTATACCTGGATGTCTCATCCTGAATATCCGTTGGATAGGGGGAATGCTATTGGACAATTATTGCTTAATGGAATGCCTGCCCAAGAAGACACTCGCGTTATTTTGGCAGCACCTGGTTATGACTGGCAAGCACAAAGTAGGGGCTATACCTATGATACAAAAACCAAAGCCGATGGAAGTTTTGAACTCAAAGCCATCAGGCCTGGAACCTATACCCTTTATGCATTTGGGTCTAATCAAACCAAAGAATTACAGCATGCAAATATCAGCATCAAGCAAGGTGATCAAGACCTTGGCAAAATCAAATGGGAACCAGCAACTCACGGAAACTTGCTTTGGCAAATTGGCCAGGCCGCTAGAAAAACTACAGGATTCAAACTTGCAGACCATAAAAGGGCTTATGAACTCATGTTACAACCGCCGGCACAATTGGATTATTTGATTGGACAATCCAAACCCATTAATTGGTATTATGCACAAACAAAAGAAGGGTCATGGAAAATTCAATTTTCGAACACCAAACAGTATACTGATTCCGCTTGCTTAACCATTGCCGTGGCGGGTTGTGCACGCAATCCTCAATTAGACGTTTTAGTCAATGGAAAATTGATTAAAACTTTAAAGATGGGTAATGACGCTAGTGTCTATAGATCTGCAGTGGCTGGAGGTTATTATCAATTAAAAGAATTAATATTTCCATCCAGTTATTTAGCTTCAGGAAATAATACCATAGAACTACGCATGGTGCAATGCAAACCTGGAGCGGGAATCATGTATGATGCCATTAAATTAGAAGCCAAATGAAATATTGGATTGCTATAGTTTGTTGTTGTTGCTTTTGGCAAGCGCAAGCTCAAAAAGGACACTGGGAAATCATTTTCAAAGAAGACTTTGCCAATGCTTTAAATACTTCCATTTGGGCCATAGAGAAAATGCCTGATCCAGTGGATCGGATAGAAATAAAAGAAGGTAAATTAATCTTGGATACCAAGGGTGGTGCCACCGTTTGGTTGCGTCAAAAACTACCTACTAATATTAGAATTAGTTACAAACGCAAACTCATTATGGCAGGAGGTGTCAATGACCGTGTTTCTGATTTAAACCAGTTTTTTCATGCACAGGATCCGCCTGGTGGATTGCAATTTAATAGGAAGAGTAGGTTTGAAGAATATGATTCTTTGAACCTTTATTATGTGGGAATGGGTGGTAATTATAATACTAGTACTCGGTTTAGAAAATACTTTCAGGGCGATAAAAAAATCTTAGTTGATTTTGCCGATACCCCGCATTTATTAGAAGCCAATAAAACCTATAGCATTGTTATTGAAGTGCTCAATGGGGTTGTAAGCTATACGGTAGATGGTGTCAAGTTCTTTGAATGGAAAGACCATCAACCTTATTTAGGTGGGTACTTTGCTTTTAGATCTACCAAGAGTAGACAAGAAATGGATGATTTGCAGATTGAAACTTGGAAAGACTAATTATTCTCCTGCTACCAATTTACTAGTACTCCTGTACAAGAATTCATGATAGATATGTCTGCGTGCAAATCTTTGAGGTGTTTCAGCGTTCACCAATTTTACATAGATAGATTTTGGTACCCCAAAATATTCATAAGTAGTGCCATCAGAAAAACTAATACGCAAGAGCTCTGACTTGTATTCAAAATCGTCAATAGAGGCATTATTAGTGGTTTCTAAATAAGCGCTCATCATTTGCTACTTGGTTTCAGGAGCAATACTTACCAGAAAATGATATGCTTCAATAATCTTCTTGCTTTTTTCTTCAGCTTCTGTTTTTTGTTCATGGTTATCATGAAACTTGTCAGGATGCCATTCCTTCATCAAATTACGATACACTGTCTTCAAATCTTTTAAAGCCACATTTTCACTTACACCCAATATTTTTCTATGACTCAAGACTCTTCTCATAATTGCTGATTTTTTTGAAACCGGCGGCAAAACTAGTCTTTTATACTTGGTTTTGGATTCTTTTTGAATTCTGATTTAACTTGTGCCATGGCTTCTTTTTCACATATTGCTATTTATTTGCAGCATCAAGAAAGTTCCAATGAGCTGTTTCAAAAGATTGAATAGATCCATCTTGATACCAGTGAAAGGATTGAATAAAAGGAAGAATGTCTTTATGTCTTCTGACCAATTGAATCACAGATTTGGATTCAGCAATCATTTTCATGGCAGCCAAAATCATCCCCTGCCCTTGCAGATCAACATGGTCATAGAGTTCATCTAGGAGAAAGAAATCGGCTTTGCCAAAGAGCAAATGATTGAGTAAGGCTTTTTTCTGCTCCCCACTAGATAAACTGTGTAAAGGCCTATGATACTCGTTATTTAATCCAGTTTGGCCGTGCAGGAACTCTTCTTTCAAAAAACCATCCAATATACCAGCAGAAAATATGGCAGCTTTTTTATCAGTTATATCAACCCCAGGGATTGTCAATTTGCCTTCCAACAGGCTTTGAATCAGCTCATTGGAACTTTCTTGATGCGGCAAATAAATAGCAATATGTGAAAAAGAAGTCATGGCACAAGTTAAATCAGAATTCAAAAAGAATCTAAAACCAAGTATAAAAGACTAGTTTTGCCGGCGGTTTTAAAAAAATCAACAATTATGAGAAAAGTCTTGAGTCATAGAAAAATATTGGGTGTAAGTGATAATGTGGCATTAAAAGACTTGAAGACTGTGTACCGTAACCTGATGAAGGAATGGCATCCTGACAAATTTCATGATAATCTTGAACAAAAAACAGAAGCCGAAGAAAAAAGCAAGAAGATCATTGAAGCCTATCATTTTTTAGTAAGTATAGCTCCTGAAACCAAGGAACAAATGATGAGCGCTTATTTAGAAACCACTAATAATGCCTCTATTGACGATTTTGAATACAAGTCAGAG
>CAIZMD010000603.1 GCA_903933995.1 uncultured Bacteroidota bacterium | reverse complement strand
TTATCAGATCCCAATCGATCTAACAATTCCTCTTCGTATTTATGCCAATCCAAAATAGGATTTAAAGCCACTCCTGATTCCATAGCAGCTTTTGCTACCGCTGGCGCAACTGTAGAATGTGAATAGAGACAAGAAAGCAAAATAAGTTGCAAATCTTTCTTCACCCTTCATGTATCCCAAACTAAACAAGTGCACCATCAGAGACACAAAACTTACAACCACCAACATCATTACTGTAATGGGATCTATCATCAATCCAATATTGATAGATAGGTCTGGAGCAAATTCCAACCAATTGTATTGAAATACCACTAGTTTTTGGTAAACCCCATTGACCTTGCCACTAACAAAAAAATATTGGTAAGCAGTTTGAAGTGACAAAAGCGTAGAAATAAATAAAGACAGTGTTCCTATGATACCTGCGCTAGAACTTAGGTGTTTTCGGCCATACAGACCCAATACCAAAAAACAGGCAAGGGGAAGTAAGGGTATTAGTGCTATTTGAAGAGTTTGGCTCATGATAAGAGATTATGGTTCCTTTCTTACAATTAATATTTCATCTCGCTGGCATCTTCTACGTCAATAGAATGATGAGAGCGATATAAGTTAATAATGATGGCAATAGCTACAGCAGCTTCTGCGGCAGCAATGGTGATAATAAATATGCTGAAAAATATGCCACCCAATTTGTCAGGGTAGAGGTATTTATTAAAAGCAACAAAATTAATATTAACGCTATTGAGCATTAACTCAACAGACATGAGCATGGTAATCATGTTTCTTCTTGTAAACAATCCATAAGCACCTATGAAAAATAAGGCAGTGCTTAGGAAGAGAATATGGGTTAATGGAATACCTGTCATGATTTAAGATTGAAGGGTTTTAACGGAATCTTTCTGTTTCAAGGCTATTACAATACATCCTATCATGGCTGCTAATAACAACATACTGATTAACTCAAAAGGTAATAAGTAGCCATGGTCAGTTGTTGAAAGCATTTGCCTACCAATATCACCCACTTTTAATTCAAAAGGAGCAGGGTTTTCAGGAGCTTGAAATTTATAAAGACTAATTTGTCTTAAAGTATATGCCAAGCCACTCAAAGCAGCAAGTATGGCAAATAGATTTCGCTTGAAAATGGGTTTGGGCATTTCTTCACCAGACTTAATGGTTAAGAAAATGGAGAAGATAATTAACACCACAATTCCTCCAACATAAACAATGATTTGAACGGCGGCTAAAAATTCCAATTGCATCCAGAAATACAAAGACGCAATGCCAATTAAAGAAAATAGCAACCAAATTGATGCTCGGAATATCTTCCTGGTAGTTACCGCTAATAATCCTGTTCCAAGGATAAAAGCTGCAATAATGTAAAAAATAATAGATGCTGCACTCATAGTACTATAATTTTATTCTACGCCTGCACGTAGTTTAGAGTCTGGTTTGTTCAATTGTTTGGTTAATTGGCCACGAGTATAAACACTATGCTCAAATGTGTTGGCCATTTTGATGGCGTCAGTTGGACAAGCCTCCACGCACAAGCCACACATGGTGCATAATTCCAAATGGTATACAAAAGTGTCAATGGCTTTCTTTTTCTTGCCTTCTGGGCTAATGTCAAATTTGTTGATGATTTTGATAGTGCCATTTGGACAAGCCAATTCACAGGCAGAGCATCCGGTACAGGCGTGTTCATTTGACTCATCGTGTGTCATCACCACTTCTCCTCTAAAACGTTCTGGTAAATTCAATTCCAATCTGTTGTCAGGATATTGTTGGGTAATGATTTCTTTATGGTGGGTAAAATAATAGCCAGTTCTTCTCATCCCCACTAATAAGGAACGAATAGCGCTATAAATGTCTTTGAAATATTCTTTTATAAACATCTGTCTGATGGTTTAAAATCATTTAAAAATGCCAGCCTTTGATAGACACCAATGTCATCAAAATCAAATTAAACAT
>CAIZMD010000602.1 GCA_903933995.1 uncultured Bacteroidota bacterium | reverse complement strand
TTGGTAGTATTAGATGGTATGCAAACCACTTCTACTGTTTTGGCTTTGATTAACCCTAACGATATTGAAAACGTTTCTATCCTAAAAGGTGGACAGGCTGCAACCTTGTATGGTTCAGCTGGTATTAATGGAGCCATTGTTATTACAACTAAAAAAGGTCAAAAAGGAAAGTTGAAAGTTTCTTATAGTAACTCAACCAACTTTGATCAAATTAGCTTCTTACCTCAGTTCCAAGATACTTATGGTAGTGGTTCACACTATGCAGCTTCTTTTGGTAATGCTGCTTACAAACCCAATTACTTAGACAGGATGAAAGAAAACTGGCGTCCATTTGAAAACCAACAATATGGTGATGCATTTGATGGTTCTCAAAGGATTCAAGGTAGGGTTTTAGAAGATGGAACCAAATGGATTATTCCTTATTCTCCTATTGCCAATGCACGTAGAAAAGCATATGATATTGGTGTTTCTACCAATAACCAAGTGAGCTTCCAAGGTGGTGATGAAACCAGCACTTTTTATATGAGTGTTGAAAACAACCGTATCAATGGTATTGTACCAATGGATAAGAGTGATCGTACTGGTGTACGTTTATCTGCTACCAAAGAATATGGTAAATTATTGGTTGGATTTAATGCTTCTTATACACAAGCTGGTTATGACAGAACATCTGCAGATTTCTACAGTGATTTGATCAATACTGCTGCAAATATTCCTGTTAACGAATTGCGTGATTGGCAAACCAACCCCATTGCTAACCCCAATGGTTATTACAATGACTATATTCAAGCGCCTAACTTTAACAAGGATAATAACCGAGCTAAATATTTAGACGCGAACATCCAAGGTAATTTTGATATTACTTATAAAGCCGCTGACTTCTTGACCATCTACAACCGTTTGGGTGTGATGAACAATGTTAGAACTGGTAAGAATACCACAGGTAAATTCTTGTATTCTGATTGGGCTAAAACAAAGGCCTATGTTCCAGCTCCTTGGGATTGGGCCAATGACTACAATGGTATCAACCGCGCTGGTTCTGATATCTTGGGTGGTGTAACAGATTATTCTAATACTGAAAACGTATTGAATAACGAGTTCCAATTACAGTTCAAAAAAGATATTGGACAGTTCTCAAACAAATTAATCCTTGGTTTTAGCTTGTATCAGCGTAAAACCAAATCTATCACTATTGGATCTAGCTCTGTAGTAGTACCTGACGTTTACAACGTTTCAAACAGACAGGGTGAATTAACTGGTGGTGAGTCAAATACTTTGGAGCGCAAATATGGTTACTATGCGGATCTTTCTACCGGTTACAAAGACTGGTTGATCTTGAATGGTACTTTCCGTTATGATGCAACTTCTAGGTTCTATAAACCAGACAGACCTACAAACACCTGGTCTTATCCTTATTATGGTTTGGCCTTGTCTTTTATTGCAACAGACGCCATTCCATCTTTGAAGAGCAATACATTGAACTATGCTAAGTTGCGTATCAATGCCAATAAGAATGGTAATGATAACCTGCCTTTGTATGGTTTGGATTTGACTTATCCTAATGGTGGAGGTTTCCCTTATGGTAATATCGTAGGTTTAACAGTAGGTAATACACTTCCTGATGCTAACCTGACTCCTGAGTTTGTAACTTCTTATGAAGTGGGTGGTGAATTCCAAATGTTCAACAACCGCGTAAACTTAGACGTTACTGCTTATACCCAAACTTCTAAAGGACAGGTAATCACCGTTAAAGTTCCTAACACCACTGGTTTCTCTAACTTGTTGATCAACGTGGGAGAATCTAAAAACTGGGGTTATGAAGCTGACTTGAAAGTGCAGATCTTGAGAAAGAAAGCTTTGAAATGGGATGCGAGCTTGCGTTATACCTATAACGATAACAAAGTGGTTGACTTATATCCTGGTGTAAATCAATTCTTATTAAGTGGTTTCTCTTATGCTAATACCAATATCATCAAAGATCAACGTTTCCCAATGTTGAAGTCTGATGGTTATGTATATGCAGCAGATGGTTCTGGACGCAGATTGGTAAACAGTGCTTCTGGTTATCCTTTACGTGATGCTAGCTTGACTAACCGTGGGGGTACTTTACCACGTCATATGGTAGGTCTTGGTTCTAGGTTTACTTACAAAGATTTTAGTTTTGCTTTCAACTTTGAATATCGTGGTGGAAATCAAATGTATTCTGACTTAGGTCGTCAAATGACCTTTACTGGTTCTGGTAAATGGACTGAAAACA
>CAIZMD010000601.1 GCA_903933995.1 uncultured Bacteroidota bacterium | reverse complement strand
GATCCTTGCCAAAGAAACTGCTGAAAAAGCTTCCTTGGCCAAGAGTGAATTCCTGTCTATCATGAGTCATGAGATTAGGACCCCGTTAAACGCCATTATTGGAACCAATAATTTATTACACTATCAAGATCCACTTCCTTCTCAGAAAGAACTCTTGAATGTGATGAAGATTTCTTCAGAAAACCTACTCAGCTTAATCAATGATGTATTGGATTATGGCAAATTGGAAGAAGGAAAAATCATCTTGGCTGAAAGAGATATTAACCTCAAGCAATTTGTCAAAAACTTACGTGCGGCGCATCGTTTGCGTGCAGAAGAACGCGGCAATAACCTGCGCTTGATGTTTGATGAAGATATTCCTGATTTTATTATTGGAGACGATATTCGTTTGGGTCAAGTGCTCAACAACTTGATCTCAAATGCCATCAAGTTTACCAAGAAAGGCACTATTACTTTTGAAGTTCTATTGAATAGGATTGCAGAAGAATGTGTGTATGTAGACTTTGCTATCATAGATACCGGAATTGGTATTCCTCCAGAAAAACAAGAATTGATTTTTGATAGGTTTACACAGGCTAATAACAATATCACCAGAGAATACGGTGGTTCTGGACTGGGTCTGACCATTATCAAACTCTTGTTGAAATTACAAAACAGTGATATCTCTCTTGAAAGTGAAGCAGATAAGGGATCCAAATTCTTTTTCACGCTCTGCTTTAAGAAAAGTGATACCGTTGCTCAGGAAGAAAGTAAGACCATGCACGCTGATGCACCTGATTTGAAAGGATTGAATATTCTATTGGTTGAAGACGTGGAATTCAATATCATGGTGGCAGAGAAAATGTTACAGAACTGGAATGCCAAAGTGGAGATTGCAGGCAATGGTCAAATTGCTGTTGAAAAAGCCAAAGCCACCCAATTTGATATTATCCTCATGGATTTACAGATGCCTGTGATGGATGGCTATACAGCAACAAAAGCCATTCGGGAATTTGACCAAGAAACCCCAGTGATTGCATTAACGGCATCCATTACCATTGATATACAAGGTAGGGCAACTGAGTTTGGTATGAACGATTGTATTACCAAGCCTTTCAACCCCAAAGACCTGTTTAGTATCATTGCCAAATACACCAGCAAAGACAAATAGTCTTAGAACCAACCCCGTTTTTTAAAGGTATAGAGCATATAGGCTGGTATCAAAATCATAAAGGATACTGCCAAGAAAAATCCATATTGGTTGTGCAATGTGGGTATGCGGTCAAAATTCATTCCAAAAATACCTCCAATCACGGTAGCAGGCGCTAGTAAGCAGGTTACTATAGCCATTACCTTCATCACTTCATTCATCTTCAAGTTTACATTGCTCAAGTAGAGGTCTTGCAAGTTGATCATCATGTCTCGATAGTTCTCTGACAAATCCGTGGCTTGAATAATATGGTCATGCACGTCTTTGAAATACTTGGTTGTACGCTCTTCTAATAAATGACTATCGCTTCTAATAAAACCATTAACCAAATCTCTTACTGGTACTACATTGCGTTTGAGCACAATCATTTCTTTGCGCAGATTATTAATATCTGGCAAGGAGCCCGTATTGGAAAAACGAATAATTTCTTCTTCAAGGTTTTCTATTCGCTCACCCAGTTGTTCCATGACTACATAATAGTGGTCTACAATGGTATCTAGTAAAGCATAACAGAGGTAATCTGGTTTGGATAATCTTAGTTTACTATTAGGCATTCTTAGCTTCTCACGCAGGTTGTCAAAAAGGTCTCTTTCTGCATCATCCTGAAAAGAGATGACATAGTCTTTGCCCAGCAAAATACTAATCTGTTCTGTTTCTACCGTGCCAGTTTCATGATTAAAGTAAAGCATGTTTAACAAACAGAACAATACATTGTCCATCTCATCCATCTTTGGGCGCTGGTCTACGCTCAAAATATCTTCCACAATCAGATAGTGAATATTAAAATGACTACAGATTTTCTCTACTTCTTCTTTTCGAATACCCCCTACATTGATCCAGGTAAAATGTCCGTTGTCTTTGTAATTAAAACATTCCCCTATTTCAGGGTGCTCCAATTCCGAGAAATGGTCTTCTGAATAATCAAAGACATGAATATGGGGAGCAGGAACAGCATCACGTTGAAAAGGAACCACGGGGTTTACATGAAATAATTCTCTTGTTCTTTCTAGGTTATGCCCCTCCTTGGTTTTTGCAACCTTTCTATTTCTTTTGCTTGCCATTTACTAAAGTTAAATCAAAGGGGCAAAGTTGCCAAGACCATTCTGATACTGGCATAACTGATTCTGTCTGGTAGATTATCTTTTAATTGTCTCAAACTATTAGCCCCATAAGTATCTATGGCCGCTTTGATCAAGGCCTGATGTTGACCAGAAACAAAAGCATCTAATTTGAGCATGCCTTTATTTATGTAAAAAGAGAGGTGTTCCGCTATGGTATTGGTAGAGAGGTTTCTGGCTTCTGCAATCTCTTCTATGGACAAACCCTTTTGATAATATTCAAAGCTTAGTTTCTTGGTATCCGTTTCTTTTTCCTTAACCGGTTTTGGTTTCTTCTCTTTTAAGGGCCCTTTTAGATGCATACGGGTTGGCAACTGACCTGCAATACAATAGTCCTGAACCGCTTCTAAAAAAGCATTTCCATATTTATCAATTTTAAAAGATCCAAAACCAGAAATATGTTGGAGGTCACTGTGTTTGATAGGCAGATAAGTAGACAGTTCCATTAAAGTACTATCACTGAGAATAATATAAGGTGGTACATTTTCTTCCTGTGCAAATCGGGTTCTGAGTTTTTTAAGGTCTTCAAACAAAGCTTTTTCATGGCTGGCTTTCTCATAGGTTTTGACAGACTCTTTCACTTGGGCAGGTTGATTAGGCGCGGGTAATAGCACCTGTTCTCCATTGTATAAAACCGCCCTGCTTTTGGGAGTCAGTTGCAAAATGGGGTATTCACCACTGCTTTGTTGCAAGTAGCCATCCTGAACTAGTTCACGCAAATAATGTTGCCAAATCTCTTTGCCCAAATCCTTACCCTTGCCAAAAACAGTTAGGCCCTTGTGTTCGGGTTTTATTTTTTCAGCCATGCTACCACGCAATACATCAATCACATAATTACCACCAAAGCGTTCGTTTAATCTGGTTACTGCGCTGAGTAGTTTTTGGGCTGGTATGGTAGCGTCTATTAATTCTGCTTTGTTTAAACAGGTATCACAATTGTCGCAGTGTTCCACTGTCTGTTCTCCAAAATAATTGAGCAGGTATTTTCTGCGGCAGCGTTTGGTTTCACAGAACTGCACCATCAAGGCTAATTTCTGCATGAGTATGGCCGTCTGTTCTTCATTACCTTCTACTTGGGCAAAACTGCGCAACTTCATGACATCGCCCTGGCCATAAAACAATATGGCTTCGGAATCTAATCCATCTCTACCAGCTCTTCCTGTTTCTTGGTAATAGCCTTCTAAATTTTTGGGTAGGTCTGCGTGTACTACAAAACGTACATTGCTTTTATTGATCCCCATACCAAAGGCAATGGTGGCCACCATTATGCGCACTTCATCTCTGAGAAATTGTTCCTGTCTTTTTTCTCTGGTCTCTCTTTCTAATCCTGCGTGATAAGCTGCTGCCTGAAAACCATCGTCACAAAGATCTTGCGCTAATTTTTCAGTTGCAGCCCTACTCAAACAATAAATAATACCCGCGTCTTCTTGGTGTTCTTGCAAATAAGCTACTAGCTCTCCATAATAACCCTGCTTGGGTTTTACGGTATAGCGAATATTGGGTCTGTTAAAACTGTTTTCAAAAACAGGACAATCTTCTAAGTGTAATTGCGCAATAATATCATCCCGAGTTAAGGCATCGGCCGTAGCCGTGAGCGCAATCAATGGAGTATTAGGAAAATAATTTTTGAGCTCGCTTAACACCCGGTACTCTGGTCTAAAATCATGCCCCCATTGACTAATGCAGTGCGCTTCATCAATGGCAAACAAAGAAACTTGAACCCCTTGTAAAAATTTTAGAAACTGTTTATCGGATCCAACCAAACGTTCTGGTGCAACATAGAGCAGTTTGAGTTCATTGTTCCAAACCTGTTGGCTAATGGCTGCTTGTTCAGCTGCAGAAAGTGTACTATTTAGAAAAGCTGCTTTAACCCCACTCACCAAAAGTGCATCTACTTGATCTTTCATCAAGGCAATCAAGGGACTAACTACAACGGTTAGTCCTGATAAACAAAGTGCCGGTACTTGGTAGCAAAGACTTTTACCTCCACCCGTAGGCATGAGCACCATGGCGTCACCCCCATCCAAAACTTGCTGAATGATGGCTTCCTGGTTATTCCTGAAACTATTGTATCCAAAAATGTTTGCGAGTACCTGTTCAGGCGATGCGATTACTGACATGTGTTATTGTAATTCCCTGATCCAGATATTGCGGTAGCTCATGGGATTGCCACCATCTTTTCCATGGTCTTGTAAGATGAGTGTTTCTTTTTCTTTGTGCGCTGTGTATTTGGGTTGACCAATCCATTCAGTACCACCCTTGATAGCAACATGATTTTGGATTAAAACCCCATTGTGGAATACGGTGATATAAGCTGGTGTTTGCAAATTACCATCGGCATAAAATTGTGGTGCAGTAAATACCACATCATATACCTGCCATTCACCTGGTTTACGGCTTGCATTGACCAAGGGAATATGTTGTTTGTACATACTACCTGCTTGACCATTTACATAGGTAGGATTATCATAAGAGTCTAATACTTGTAATTCATATCGGCCCATAAAGAAGATTCCGCTATTACCCCTGCTCTGACTAGATCCTGCAATGGCAGTTGGTTCACGCCATTCAACATGCAATTGAATAGAACCAAAAGCTTGTTTGGTCTCTAAATTTCCGGTTGCTTTTACAACAGTAGTTGCACCGTCTTTGTCAATCTTCCAAGTGGGAGCACCACCATTTTCTTTTTGCCAAGCATTTAAGTCTTTACCATTCATGAGCACAATGGCGTCAGAAGGTGCTTCTCCAGCAAGTTTACCGGGAGTTACTTTGGCGGGAACGGGTTCCCAGATCTCTGTTTTAGCAGCTTCTTTTTCCCTAGCAGATTGAATGGCTTTTTTCTCAGCATCTGTTTTAGGTTGGGCCAATGACATGGTTGCAAATGCCGTAAAGGCAGTAATGGTCAGAAGGATTTTCTTATCTAGCATAACTTGAATTGTGCCAAAAATTAAGAAGATTTTCCCATATGGGCTCATCAAACTATTTGAGTAGTTCAGGATGAAATTTCTTTTCTCCTATTTTGAGTGCAATGGGTAAAATATTTTGCTTGGGTGGCAATGGGCAAGTAGCATGTACGGTAAAAGCACATGGTGGGTTAAAAGCCTTATTAAAGTCTATCACCGTATGGCCTGTTGCGTCTGGTTTTGGTACATACATAAACCTGCCCGTAGGATAGGTTTCTATTTCATTGGTAGCGTCTCCAAAAATCACAAACAGTTCATCACCTCCCTCATCTAATGCATCTAGTTTATAAGTAACACCGTTGATTTGAAAAACCAATCTGCCAGGTGTTTCTTGTGCAGTTGTTTGACCCAGCACATTGGTGATCATTAATTTGTTGGAAGCCGGTTTCTCCAAAATTGCATCTACTCTGTATTTGGCATTAATAGGATAATATGGAACCGATTTGAATTTTTTCAAAGCAGGTGCATTTACATCGCGCAAGCGAATCCCTATTTTATTTTCTCTTTTGATCAGGTTCCAACGCAGACTACCCAAGGCAATTTGTGGTGCTTGATTCTCATTAGCTGAAAACAAAATGGCTTCCTGAATCAGGCTGTCATTGATCTTGGTAGCAATGCCTTTTTGAGAAACCCAATTAACAGTTCCGTTTTCCCAATTAAAAGTACCCGCTTGATCAGGCATGTCTTTGTGTTGAAAAATAATCTGATTGCTAAAAGCAGATCCAAATTTGTTTTTTCCTGGGCTTAACCATAGTAGACCCACCAAATTCACCCATCCATTGGGTGCTTTTAAATCCTGTATTCTTTTTTGATGCCAAGCCACTATGCTATCCTGATAAGTTCGGGGAGTTTGCGCAAGCATGGTTTTGGGCATGAATAACACTAGGAAAAGACAGTATATAAAAAAGCGTTTCATAAGATCAAGTTGAGCGGCAAAATAAAGGAAAATTAATTAGTGCACCAATTCAATAGGATAAAGACCCTTACATGAGTGGAACCAAGGAACTACTCAATTGCACAAAGCGTTGAAAAGCTTCTTGGTAGTCTTCTGCCAGTGTTGCATTTGGTTGCAAAACCTGATTAGTAGGCATTTCCCACTGAACGGTTGGAAAAGCCGCCTGCATACCCAACAAAAGCGCACCTCTTGCCGATGCGTCTCCATCATGGTTTAGTTCCACGGGAAGTTGAAACAGATCTGAAAGCATCTGCAACCAAGTTTGGTTCTGAATAAATCCGCCACTGGCCATGATTTTTTTAGGCTGCTCTTGTAAGGGCAATGATTTTGCAATCGCATAGAGGTTAAATAAGACAGCTTCCATACCGGCCCGTACCAAATGGGCCTGACCATGCTGGGGACCCATGCCAAAAAAAACTGCTTTTGCCCCTTCTTTCCAAATAGGCGCACGCTCACCGGATAAATAAGGCAAGACTGTGAGACCATCGGACCCAATGGGTATTAGAGCAGCTTGATCAAAAAAATCCTTGGTGGCAAATTGATTCTGAAAGAGTTTTGTTTGCATCCATTCCAATAATTGCGCGCCATTATTTGAAGCCCCACCAACCAGGTATTGACCCTGCGTAATGGGATAACAAAAACTTCGCATAGATGCATCCAAATGAATTTGGTCTTGTATGATTCTTACAGCCGCACTGGTTCCAATAGTAATAGCAAGGGTAGTTGCATCAATTGCATAAGAACCCAAATTGGCCATGGCGCCATCACTAGAACCCAAGACAATCTTAGTAGTAGTTAGAGAAAATGAATTCCCTTCTAGCAGTGGCAAAATGGTTTTGGCATCCCCAAGCTCAGGTAATTGCTGGCGCGATATCCCTGCCATGGCAAGCGCCCCCTCATGCCAATCAAGACTATGAATATTTAGCAGACCCATAGCTGCAGCCACTGCATGATCCACCACCCAAACACCCGTTAACTGGAATAAAATATATTCTTTGATACCTACAAACTTGTAAGTGTTTTCAAAAACTTGTAGTTGATTTTCTTTCAGCCATTTGATTT
>CAIZMD010000600.1 GCA_903933995.1 uncultured Bacteroidota bacterium | reverse complement strand
ATTGATTTGCATTAGCGAAGGTAAGTAGAAATATTTTCTCTTTCTTTCCTGGTTCTATTTCTATTTCTATAGGCTCATATGTTCTTAACGCAATAAATAGGGATACGAGATAATTGAATAGTCCTCGTTTTCCTCTTTTGTTGAATATTTGTGCAACTGCAGCATCAAATCCAATTCCTGCTGTACAAAAAAACATTTTATCTCCTATTTGACAGGCATCAATTTGATTTATTTTTCCATTCAGGGCTTTCTGAAGTGCAATTTTCGGATTCATTGGTATTCCCAAATGACGGGCTAGTCCATTTCCTGAACCAATTGGAATTATCCCAAGGGGTATTTTTGTTCCTGCCAATGCCAACGCCACTTTATTAATTGTACCATCACCACCTATGGCAATCACTTTTTTGGCGCCCAATTCAATCGCTTTAAGGGCTAATATTGTTTCCTCACTCCTGTTTTCTGTTTCTAAGATAATATTAGTAGGATCTAATTTTATAAGGTGCACCAATGCGGCTCTTTTTTTAGACGGGGAATTTCCTGCTATTGGGTTATAAATGAAATAATTCATTATTGATTAGCTTATGCAATATCGGCTTTCTAAGAAAGCTTTAGTATATCACAAAGCTAAAGTAATATTTGAGATATATGCCTTATACTATAATTTTTGAATGTGGTTTCTATATTTTAAAGTTGCCAGGTGGGTGAAAAAACGAACTTAAATTCCTTAATTGTAATCTTTCTAGACTTTTTCTTGTTCTATGGACAAAAAACCTTTCGGCTAGTCATTATGCAAGGTGAGATGTTCTGTTACTAAACTTTTCTATCTGCGATTATCGGGCCGCGATACTTTTAAAACTGCAAAATGTAAAACTTTGTTTTGTTTGAAATGGTGTTGTATGATCAACTTTTAAACACTTTAGTTTTCGAAATCCATCCATAAACATTTTTGATAATTCCTTGTCGTCATACTGCTTTACTGAAAGTCCACTGCATGTATTTGGCCCACTGGTTGAGAAAGTTCCTACAATCATATACCCCTTTACACAGCTTCTTACTATGCTCAAGTAGGAGCGTACTTTTTCTTCTGTTGTTAAAAAATGGAAGGCCGCTCTGTCATGCCAAAGGTCATATTTCCTTATTGGATGAAAGCTTTTTATGTCCGACACTATCCAATTAACCTTTTTGCTTTTTTCACCCAATCTATTTTTTGCTCGCTCTAAACTCTTTTCAGAAATATCTAATACGGTTATATCGGAATATCCCTCCTCAAGTAAATAGTCGACAAGCTTGCTGTCGCCACCACCAATATCAATAATACTTGCATTTTTGGCTAAATTGAAGCCCTGTATAAACGCTAAAGAAGTTTCGGGCGTCTCTTCTGTCCAGCTCACCTCTTGGGGCTGTTTAGTTTGATATACCTTTTCCCAATGCTCTTTTAGGTTTAATTGCATGTAGCGAAATTGCAATTTCTACTATTTGGAAATGGTGATAAAAATCACATAGGGGTATAGATGTTTGAGCATTTAACCTTTGATTATAAGCTTGATATTGCGGGCACTTGATTAAAATTTATTTAATAGTTCAAATTACTCTTCGCAGGCACTCTTTTTTTATAAGATCAAATTCTCTTCCGGTTTGTCCAGCAATTGAACTATTTTCTTGCGCACGTCTGAGTAAGTAGGGGATTACTATTTCAATTGGCCCAAAGGGGAGGTATTTAGACACATTAAAGCCTGCATCAGCCAAGTTAAAAGTTAAGTTATCGCTCATGCCATACAGTTGGGAGAAGTGAAGATTGGGGTGATTGGTAGCTATCCCATGTTTCATTACGTATGTTGCAGCAATCAGATTACTATTTTCATTGTGGCTTGCGATTATGCTCGAAACAGTTTCTATTTTTTCTAAGCAAGTTTGTACCGCAGCATCGTAATCTAGATCAGTAACTTCTTTACTTTCTTGAATTGGATTTTGGTATCCCACTTTAGCTGCCCTCGATACTTCCTTTTCTAAGTATGCCCCTCTCACCAGTTTTACACCTAGCTGATACCCTTCTTTTTCTGCATGCTCAACCCCATCTTTCATGAACGCTAGTCTATTTGATCTATACAATTGTATGGTGTTATAGACTACCACTTTTTTAATATTGTATTTATTCATCATTGCATGTGCAACAAAATCAATTGGATCTTGTATCCAGGATTCCTCAGCATCAAACATTATTCCTATGCCCAGATCAGATGCTATTTTACAAATATTATCTACTCTCAACATTAATTTTCCCCAATTGTCTCTATCGTTGAAGTCAAGATTTTTTAATGCATCATTAATATACGTCAAGTCATAGCTACTTTTAGCGGCCCCTTGTTTATTTATCCGTTCTAACAATGTGAAGGATACCAATCCTGTAATTTTTATACTAACGAATGGGATATTCCTCCTTGTTGCTGCGTACCTGATTACCTTAATGAATTCTCCTGCTGCCTGGTCATGCTGCTGATTATCATATTCGCCACCTTCAACGCCATAATCTAAAATCACCTGAACCTTATATTGCTCTAGCTGATTGCAGACAACTTCTGTTTTTTCAAGTGATTCTCCACCAACAAATTGTTCAAAAAGCGTATATCTAATTAGTTTTTTTATTGGGAATCCTGACTTAATAAGGAATGGTGTAATGAGAGTTGCAATTTTAACTATAGGAGTGAAACCCATTATCCAAAACAGGAGCTTTGCTTTTTTCAGCGCATGATCTTTCTTATAGACAAATGCTTTTTCGGTATTATTAAAATCTAAAGTCATCCTATTTTCTTGCATACTAAAATTATATTCATGATTGAT
>CAIZMD010000599.1 GCA_903933995.1 uncultured Bacteroidota bacterium | reverse complement strand
TGATCGTTTTTGGATTTAAATCTATTGAATCCCGCTTTTAATTGATTTGATTTATCAACATCTGTTACAGGATTTAAATCCATATTTGCAGATATTTTAAAAAGACTATTCTGGTTCATCCAATAATTTCCTTGCACAAAATCAACCATATCTGTTTTAGTCTGCATAAATGGATATGCATGAATATTTCTAAATTGCCTAGCCGTATCCAAACCACTACCCATCCACGCTACTGTATTTGGAAGTTGCAGTTGATAGCTTTTCTGTAGCCAAGCCAATAAACTTGGTGCAATATCAAAATGAGTAGAGATGGAAGAAAATTTGGCTGTACGTTTTAGCAATGGGGAATAAATCATTAATGGAACATGGTATCTGTCTAATTTGTTGCTCATGGGTATTTCAGGCATACGATGATCTCCAGTAATTAAGAACACGGTATTATTAAAATCTGGCCTTTGTTGATAGGCTCTAATAAAATTACCAATTGCTTCATCCATATACAGAATACTAGCATATTGATAACTATAATTTCTATAGTTTGCTTTTTGATTTTCTGTAAATCCTAGTTCAGACATTCTGTCGGTGAACTTTTGTAAATATGCTTCTTGTTCATTAATTAAAAATGGATTGTGTGTAGAGACTGTAAGTACCACACTTAGCTGTGGTTTGGCGCTGTCTTGAGGTGTTGTAAGGTATCTACTCAATAACTCTTTATCGCCATAACCCCAACTAAATCCACTTGTTGAAGAAGGCATTTTAGAATAGCCAGTTGGGAAATTTGTTTCATCATAAATATGATCCACTTTGTTTTTTGTAAGAAATTGTTTCATGTTGTCAAACTTGGAATCTCCTCCATAATAAAAACTTGTTTGATAACCGTTTTGTTTGAGTAAGTTGATTAATGAAAAATGTCCGGGCATGGCATCTCCTAATTCGTTGAATCCATTTTTAGCAAATGGTAGAGATGAAATTAGAGATGGCAAGACAGCGAATGTTCTACCCCCTTGACTTAGAAAATTTTCCCAATACAAACTTTTACTTGTAAGGCTATCTAAGTTAGGTGTGAAATTACCCAAGTATCCACCAGAATTGGTGAATGCCCTACCCAAACCTTCTACCAATAGAATGACAATATTGGGTTTGCGTAAACTGGTTTCAAAGAAGGGTGAGAGTACATCGGCACTGCTATCTACCTTATGTAAAAAGGGAAAATTGGACTCGTCTACATATTGAAATTGCGCCAAAGATGCTTGGGTATTGATGTCAATACCACCTCCAAGATAATTAGCAGCATAGATATCATATTCTTGTTTGGGAGGAAAAAAATGTGACCAAGTTGCCTTGAAAAAATACTGTGATTTATTAATGGATAAGTTATTGCTTGCTTCTTTACCTGGCATCCATTCTTCTATTTGTTGAGGAAGGGGACTTAAAAAGTTGATACCCATGAGTAAAACCAACAAGTAGCCAAATAATGGATTGGGATGTACTTTTTTAGGAATGGCAACCAAGGCTGCAATTGCTCCAATTGTAAATAAGCTACCAGCTAATAATAAAGCTATTGGAATGCCACCTGCAGATCCTACGGTTTGTTGAATATCGGCAATACTATAACCCCAAAGGTCCGCACCTAGTGGTACAAGGGTGTTTACAAAATATTGAGAGAGGGATAACTGAACTAATAGTAAACAAATAGCGCTTAAAATAAAAAAGGCTTTTCCTAAACCATGATGAATAAGTGCCAGTCCTAAATAAATAGGCAATAGCCAGCCAAGAACTGTGATACAAAAAACGGCATCTTTGGCTAATGAAGTAATCAAAACTAGACCCCATGCATCAGTAAGTCCGTGTTTAAAATAATCTACAGTCAATTCAAAACACCTTCCTAGTAAGCATAAGGATCCAAAAATCAGTGCCATAGAAAGGAACTTGTTAAAAGCACCTGATAAAGCTTTGTTGATTTTACCTAGAATGGGCATGATATATTTTTCAACCACCCATTTAGGCTCTTCGGTAGTCTTAGCAGGGATAGCTTGATTGAGTCTTGCAGGTAGGTTAGAAACAACCGATGCCGCAACGGGTTGTACTTTTTTAGTAAACCCCTGCCTAGTCATTTCTCCCCATGATTTGTTATTGGTAATCAAATTCCAATAACCCTTGATGCCACTCCAAACCAAGAAGGGGTGAAAGAAAAATGGTTCAGTGGCAGCAGTAAACATTAGCCTCATAATATCTACCCTTCTTCTATACTGGTTAAAAGATGCCACTTCCATCAAAATGGCAAAGGCAGAATAGAGGTAGACAAAAAATACAATGAATATGGAAAATCCAAAGAAAAAACCCCAGTTTAAATGACCGGTTAGAGCCATGATAATAAATGTGAAAAATCCAAAGAATTCAAAAATGGGGGCACACATTTCAAATAAAAACCAATAGGGATAACTAATCATGCCTAGTAAACGATACCTAGGATTTAAAAACATGATACTATGCATTTTCAAGGTTTCAAAAGTTCCCCTGATCCACCTATTTCTTTGTCTTCCCAAAATGGTGTGATTGGAGGGTACTTCTGTCCAACACAATGGATCTGGAATATATCTTACAATATAGTCCTCATTTCTTTCCTCCATATACCTGCGCATACGCACCACCAATTCCCTGTCTTCACCAACTGTGTTATGG
>CAIZMD010000598.1 GCA_903933995.1 uncultured Bacteroidota bacterium | reverse complement strand
CAATTTGCCTCGCAGGGATCAGGCAAAAATTGGCACTTGCGACAAGAGAAATGCTCGCCCTGCTACACCACGCGGTTGCAGGACATTCTAACTATTCAGATTTAAAATTTCTTTTCAAACACCATATACCACCAACATCAACAGACTCCTCAGATCACATGATTCCGCACAACCCACTCACCCTTTTTTCGCCGCAATTATTATCGGTTCACCTGCAAACTGGGAACAGGTATTTTGTGCGACAAACCTATGAGCGGGGACTACATACAACATCTTCACAACAACAAGCAAACACCGCTCCACCAAAAGCCGCCTTCTTAATTTCTGAATACACTGAACTCTCCCGCGCCAAGATTCATATGGCGGAACTGGAAACAGATTCCCAAGCTTATTTGTACGATGCCGAAGACCCAGAACATTTACGGAGATTAAACATCGCTGCAAGCCAACCCGCGGGATACGCTATTTATGCGCCGCTGTTGGCCATGCGAAAATGGAAACCAACCGATGCCTTAAAAGCCAAAATCAAATCCTATATAGAAACACGCCTTAAGTGGAAACCCAAGGGTAGCGATGGTTTGGACGCAGAACTGTTTTTGCAATTCGGGGAGCTTTTCATTACTTTAAAGTTTGGACGAGACCACGCCAAAGTCCGATTGATAGAGATTGAAAAACACTAAGCATGTGCTACGACCTTTCTTTTAATACCAGCTTACAAAGTATCCACGATATTTTTCCTGGCATCATACAAGATGACCAGTTTCAAATTCATCCAGACAAGAGCGCACATATTGTGGCGCATTCATTTGGCGAGCATCCCATTCTCATGCGCAATAGAGAAGATGGATTAATGCATTTGAAATTAATGGAATGGGGTTGCATTCCTTTTTACACCAAAGACGAAGCGGCATTTATGAAACAGCGCATCATGATGCTCAATGCCCGCAGCGAAAGAATTCTTGGCGATACATCCAGCTATTGGTTCAAGATCCGCAACCGCCGTTGTCTCATTCCGGTTACAGGAATTTTTGAACACCGCAAAGTCACCGGAATCACAAAAAAAGTTCCTTATTTTATTTATCAAAAAACAAACAACAAAACAGAACCATCAAACCCTAATCCACAAACTCTTTCCATCTCAAACACAGATCTCAGTTCGGAAACCCTTTCCATCCCAAACTCAGAAACCCTTTCCATCCCAAACTCTGATCTCAGTTCTCAAACCCAGCCCTCCCCGTTTTTTTTACCGGGACTTTATTCGGTAGCAGAACTCCCCAATCTGCAAACAGGCGAATTAGAAAAACGCTGGACCTTCACACTAATTACCCGCGCCGCCAACGCACTGATGCAACAGATTCACAATGACGGAGAGAACAAATGGCGCATGCCACTTTTTCTTCCCGATGATTTGCGCAATCAATGGTTGGAGCCCGAACTCTCCACCGAATCGTTACAGTCTATTTTGAATTATGAACTACCCGCCGCCGAACTGGATTGCTGGCCCGTTTACACCATCCGATCTTCCAAACCACGCCCCGATGGTTTGTCAAAAACGGAACCCTTTGTTTGGGAAGGCCTACCCGCACTTGAAATCTAATTTCAAATTGCCTACGGCGATGCTCAAAATCACAAACCCACCGATTCATTCCTCAACATACTTCACAGAATAAATACTTCTCCACCACATCAATCCCCCATTCTAGTAATTGATTTGTTCCGGAGTGTACTTGTTTTTTGGATTTTTGAAATACCTCTGTTTTTATACTAGAACAAGTATAAAAACGGCCCTTCTATTTTATACTAGAACGTGTATAAAATCAGAAAATAAATTATACTAGAACGTGTATAAAATAGAACCCCCGGATTTATACTAGAACATGTATAAAATCAGAAAATAAATTATACTAGAACATGTATAAAATAGAACCCTCGGATTTATACTAGAACATGTATAAAAAACGCCCTTTTTGAAAACCTCGAAAAACAAGTACGCCGGGGCTTAGTTCCAAAGGGAGAAGGGGAAGAAATTGAAGAGGAAGAAAGTGAAGAGAAAAGAGTGAAGAGTGGGAAGAAGAAAGTGAAGAGATAAGAGTGAAGAATCAATTTTTTGTTCTGCGGCATTTTTCGCTGCAGTATTTTACTTGGTCCCAATCCTTCTCCCATTTCTTGCGCCAGGTAAAGGGTCGTTGGCAAACCAAACAGATCTTTTGGGGTAGGTTTTCTTTTTTAGGTTTCTTCAAAATGATGTGGTTTGTAAATTCTAGTTTGATTTATAATATGTAAGATTTGTAATTCTGGATTGATTTATGATATGTAAGGATTGTAATTCTGGATTGATTTATGATATGTAAGGATTGTAATTCTGGTTTAATTTTGTGAACGTGGTTTAAATATTCTGGTTTTTTAAAGATTGTCAGATTATAATAATCACTGAATTATTTTCAATATTTATCTAATACCCTTTTAACCGCATTCCAATATGCAAAGAATGATGGATAGTATCCTTGCACGGTTGGTGCAATCCAATCGCGGGGTTCGCAAATTCCCTGATAGCCAATGTTCAAGGGATGTTCTTTGTATCTAATTGAATTGATTAAAGTTTCTCTTAGGGTAGCGTTTTCTGTGTGAATGATTTGTGTTGGATTCTCTTGCTCTAACATTTTTAAAAGCAACGCAATTGATCCATAAAAGATTTCTATGTTGGGAATCTGGGAGGCTAACCGCATCATAAAAGACAAGCACTTGTCACTAATGGGATACTGTTTAAAAAAATCGGGCTCTAATAACAAAATGCGCCTACCTGGCTGATCCTTGTGCCATTGGGGATCAAGGTTATAATAATTATAAAGGTAGATGGGTGTGTTGGGGTGAATATCTTGGGTTTGGTTGGGTTGAGAATTTTGGTTGAGTTGGGTTCCGAGATCTTGGCTTGTTTGAAAATTTTTGTAGGTTGGTATAATGTGAACTTTCATGTCACTATACACCGAGAACAACAGCTTGCTTTCGCCAGTAAATGCCGCAACAGTTTTGAACTCCGTAGGAACTTCCATGATGGCCAGATCCTCGTATGACTTGTCTAAACATGTTCCAAGCTGAGATGTCTTGGTATACTTATTAATATTCTCTTGATTGGCGTAATACTTTTTTCCGCTATTGGCCGCGGCTACCCATTGCCAACTGCAGGCATTACTGGCCCAATCACCATCTAGCAAATGATAGTACATCCAACGGGCGGGCATAAGCCAATCTGATTTGGCAATATTGCAAACCACCGATGCTAGGTACATTCTTGCGTGGTTGTGCATATACCCAGTTTCATACAATTGCTTAATGGATTGGTCAATTACTCCAATCCCAGTCTTAGCTTGCAGTATGGAAAAAGGGATTTGGGTATGAGCTACATCGGTTTGCGCTTGTTTAATAGGCAGCGATAGATTTTTTTCTTGACCTACTCGTTGAAAATAATCGCGCCAGCAAAGCTCTTTGACAAAGGATTCTATTTGATACAACTTGTATCCTCTGTTCATCACCGAATCCAATACTTGTTTGGTGCTAATTACGCCTCTTGAAATATAGGGCGATAAATAAGTAATAGCGCCATCAATATAATTTCTGTTCTCTCCATAAGCAATGGGATCTATTGCTTCAATTTGCGCCGTTATACTGGCAAAATCTGTTTTGAAATTTGGTTGCATCTACTGAAAATTCTTGAATCAGGTTTTGAAAATGATTAGCGCTTGCTGATTTTATTCATACTAATGGTCTTCTGCAATTTGCATTTGAACCTACTAATTGACTGATTTCTGATCACAGCATGTTTTTGACTCACACCACTGTTCACCCTTTTGCGCCAGAGATTAAAGCTACTTCGCTTTAACTCTTTGCGCATGGTGGCAATAACCTGTGCCTCAGTTAATCCAAATTGAAAATGGATGGCTTCAAATGGGGTGCGGTCTTCCCAGGCCATTTCAATGATTCTGTCAATTTCTTTCTGTTCCATGAATAATGTAGAAGGGGATATATGTTAGGGGATTTATTACTATGGTTTTGCATAAGGCAATCTGCCTAAGGGCGATGTGGTAAAATACGCATCGAGCCCCTGGCTCACTAACACACCGGCTTCTGAAAGGTTAACAAACCCATCGGCTGCTACCAGTGCATCATCTATATACACAGACTGAATACTGCCAATCAACAATACGGTTCCGTTGATCTTGAGGTCTACACGCTCTTCCAATTTCATCCCAATCTGAATCATCGCGCCAGCAACAAAGGGGGCGGGAAATGGGGAGGGTGATTGGTTTTCAAAAGGAGCTTCAAGTGACGGGCGATACTGTTCTTCAAATCCTACTTGTTCAAATTCTGATACGCCTTGGGGGTATCGGGCCGATGTTTGGTGGGCCTTTTGGTAATCGGCTCCAGCAACATAGTTCAGCGTATAAACGCCTTGACTTTCTATGTTTTGTAGGGTATCGCGTTGCACACTATCAGGCCTGTTGATGAGTCCAAAGAGTGCGGGGTTGGCACCTAAATGTATCAGCGAATTAAAAATAGCCAAGTTAGTCTTGCCCACAGCTGACTGGGTTCCTACCAAGACGGCTTGTCTAAATCCGGCCAATGAATTGATAAAAGCTCTTCTGAATTCCTTGTCCAGCCCTTGAATTTCCTGTTGATTGAGTTGCATGCTAGGATAACAATAATTGTAGAGAGATGTTCAGATCAAGCTTACCAAAAAACGGTATAGAGCGCAATTAAGATCCCTGAGATGACCACGGATCCCACCATAAAGCTGGGGCTCACTTTAAACCACTTACTATCTACTTCTATCACATGAGCATTGTTTTCTTTCTTAGACGAGAATAAACTAATCAGAATCATAGTTGCTGAAACTAGCACAAATGTGATGCTCATTCTATCTAAAAAGGGATAGTCTGGAAAACCTCCATTGGTCCATGTTGGCAAGAACTTTAAGACCGTTGAAATGGGGATGGTAATGATTGCGCCAACCAATGCCGCTTGGGAGCTGGTTTTTTTCCAGAAGAATCCCAATAAGAAAATGGCCAATACGCCGGGCGATATAAATCCTACATACTCTTGAATAAACTGGTATGCTTGGTCCAGTGATTTTAAGGCTGGAGTTACCAGTGCTGCGGCTACCATGCTGATGATCACGGCCCATCGGCCTACGCCTACCAGCTTTTTTTCACTGGCCTGCGGGTTAATGAATTTTTGATAAATGTCCAGAGAGAAAATGGTAGAGATGCT
>CAIZMD010000597.1 GCA_903933995.1 uncultured Bacteroidota bacterium | reverse complement strand
GAAACTGACGCTGAAACAATACAATGACGCAATCTACTCAGAAGGCAGTATGCCTATTGAACTATTAAGAGCCATTATTACCAACCAACCTATTAAAAAAGACTTTAGTACCAACTGGCGTTTTTATGACCTAGGTAAATAATAAACTCCAATTGAAAGTAGCTGATTGAAATAGTGTCCAATAGATATTATCAGTAACTTTAATTGGATATATCCAAAACAGTAATCCAATGAAAAGAAGGAAAGCGATTGGTCTATTATTACTAGCTGGTGGAGGAACTGCTGCTAGTTTGGGTGGGCTAAAATGGTACCAATTAAACCATACCCCAGACCTGAGTTATCTAGATGGTAAATTGAATTTACTATCGGCTTTAGCTGAAACCATTATCCCCAAAACGGATACGCCCGGAGCCAAAGAAGCTGGGGTTGGTCAGTACTTGATGGATATGATCAAAGACTGTACGGATAGGAAAACCCAGAATAAATTTTTGGATGGATTAAAAGACTTGGTTCAGTACACCCAAGACAAATACAACAAGTCTTATGAAACCTGTTCTGTAGAAGAACAGGTAGTTGTGATGAAGCATTTTCAAGAAAAGGGAAAACCCTATAAAGGCATTATTGGAAAAGCGCAAAACAAGTTTTTGGGAAAATCCTTTTTTACCACACTCAAAGAATATACGGTTACGGGTTATTGTACTTCTCAATTAGGTGCCACCCAAGGACTTGCTTATTTGCCAGTACCTGGACCTTATATAGGTTGTACTACTTTAACCAAGGGTCAAAAATCTTGGGCAACCAAATAAATCCATAAAAGCTGTTCTATGCAAGAATATGATGCAATTGTAGTTGGCTCCGGAATCAGTGGTGGTTGGGCCGCCAAAGAACTTTGTGAAAAAGGTTTGAAAACTTTGGTCTTAGAACGTGGACCCAATGTAGAGCATATCAAGGATTACAAAACTGCTAGCATGGACCCATGGGAGTTCAAATACCATTTGGCCAATCCTATGAGTGATGTGGCTGAAAGTCCTATTCAGAGTAGGGTATATAACCAAGGCAGCAAACATTTTTTTGTCAACGATAGTCAACACCCCTATATACAAGACACCCCCTTTAGTTGGGTAAGAGGTTACCAAGTTGGAGGCAGATCATTAACATGGGGCAGGCAGTGTTATCGCTGGAGCGATTTAGACTTTGAAGCCAATGCCAAAGATGGACACGGAGTAGACTGGCCCATTAGGTACAAAGACATTGCACCATGGTATGACTATGTAGAACAATATATTGGTGTGAGTGGAAATTTAGAAGGCTTACCCCAATTGCCCGATGGCAAGTTTCTACCACCCTTTGATTTAAATTGTGTAGAAGCAGATTTTGCACAAAAGACAAAGGCCAAATACAAAGACAGAATAGTCACCATTGCAAGGGTGGCTAATCTTTCCAGAGGATGGAATGGCAGAGGACCTTGTCAATCAAGAAATCTTTGTGAAAGGGGCTGCCCCTTTAGTGGATATTTTAGTAGCAATGCTGCAACCCTTCCTGCTGCAGCGCTAACAGGTAATCTTACAATGATTCCAAATTCAGTAGTGGTTAGTTTAATTTGGGATGCCAAGAAAAGCAAGGTTACTGGCGTAACAGTGATAGATGCAGAAACCAAACAGACCAGAGAATATTTTGCCAAGATCATTTTCTTAAATGCATCTACCATTAATACTGCCGCCATTTTATTAAGGTCTGTAACCAAAGAACATCCCAATGGCATTGGTAATGCAAGTGGACAAGTAGGAAAGAATTTAATGGATCATTTTACATTTTCTGGTGCAAAAGGAGAACACCCAGGATTAAAAGACAATTACTACCAAGGTAGAAGGGCTTTTGGTATTTATGTTCCAAGATTTAGAAACCTTGGGCCAGATTCTATGCGAACTGATTATGTTCGTGGCTTTGGTTACCAAGGCGCGGGACAAAGATTGGGATGGAATGAAAAAATGGGAGCCGATGATTTTGGGGCTGGATTCAAAGAAAGTATTAGTACCCCTGGACCATGGGAAATGATTTTGGGAACTTATGGAGAAACCCTACCCAATGAGAAGAATGGGATAACATTTGATAAGGATAAAAAAGACCAATGGGGGCTTCCCATTTTACATATCTCTTTAGAATATGGTGACAATGAAAACGCCATGCGACAAGATGGAATCAAAACTGCTGTGGAAATGCTGGAAGCTGCAGGGATGAAAAATGTGAGCATCATGGATTACAGAAATCCACCGGGATCAGCTGTACATGAAATGGGAACTGCTAGAATGGGAAGAGATCCAAAGACCTCTGTTTTAAACGAACACAACCAATTACACGAAGCCAAAAACGTCTTTATAACTGACGGTGCCTGTATGTCTTCATCAGGTTGTCAAAATCCATCCCTAACCTATATGGCATTGACTGCTAGGGCTTGTGATTTTGCTGTATCTGAGTTAAAGAAAATGAACCTGTGATGCTTGGCGCATCACAGGCATTTATTAGGCTTTTTTATTACTGATAAATATTTCCACTTACAGTAGAAGGTGTAGCCAGATTCCAAAATACATTGGGTGCTGGAACAGGATAAAAATTACTTCCAATATTATTGAGCAAACTTACATGTCCCCCCATTAAACCATATTCATAGTTGTCAATAAAATTGGCAGCAAACTCATCATGGTGTTCTGTGTTTAAATTGGCGCAGGTATTGCCAGAAACCACCAAATCACTTACACTTGTTTTACCAGGAATATTGAGTCTTTCAAATTCCTGAAACTCAAATGCAGAATATTTTAAAGACCCATTACAATTGTTGTTGTAAAAATGTGATGTCTTTTTAACTGTTCCAAAACTAACTGCCCAAGTAGCTGCAAGATGTCCTTGGTATTGGGTGATTTTATTGCCATAAAATTCAGCCGTACCAGTGAACAGAAAAATTCGATTATCATTGGTTAATCCCAAATTGATTCTTGCAAGGGTATTATTAAAAACTAATGCATTGTCAATGGCTGGAAAATAAAATGCTGATCCGGGATTAGCGTCTGTAATGGTACAGGAAGAAATTTCAAAATTTCTAACCAAATCTGTTACAGTATTATTGTCAACTCCTCCACCAATACTGGAACTACCACAATTGATAAAACTGCATTTTCTAAAAGCAATATTTTTAAACGGCACAGTAGCATCTGTTCCATCCCAAATAGTTCCTCCAGAAGTAAAAATTCCTTCTGCATTGTTTTTAAACACATGCCCACTTACAACCAAGCCTTCTATCTTATTAGACAAATAGAGCTGTCTGTAACCGCAGTTTTGTGTAGTACCACCTTTAATGGTAACATTCTTTAAATTTTCTAATTGGAGTACATTGTAAAAACCTGGCTGGGTTTGATTGATCCCATCTAGTATGACACCAGTTAGTTGTATGGTAACATTTGAGAGATTTTTAATAGTAATACCACCACCCTTGTTATAAGTGCCTGGCCTTACTACAATGGTAGTTCCACTAGCATAGATTCCAGAGATGGTTAAGTTGGAACTTCCATCACCTACATAAACTGTTCTGGTTCTGATTGCTGTTGATTCACGGACAATATTGTCTGTTACTGGTTCATCAATTACGGGTTCAATGGTTTTTTGACAAGCTGCCAATAAGATAAAGGGCAGTAACAATAGGATGGACTTTTTCATAACTCCTTGTTTTAACAAATGAATAATAGGACTGGTTGACCAATCCAATTCAGGATAAAAGACAAAGGGGTTACGCACCGTTCATTACTGAACACGGTTGAATAAAGGACTAGAATGTCCTGTCTGTTGACCTAGTTAAAATTTTGGGAGTTACAAAGCACACAACCTAGAAGCGGTTGTATACTCAAATATAAACAACTTGAAAACATCTTGCTTCAAGAAGGATAAAAATAAATCGTCAAGTTTTAAAGTAACACTATTGCTGATAAATATTACCACTCACAACAGATGGCTTTGCTAAATTCCAAAATACACCTGGAGCTGGAGCAGCAAAAAAGTTTTTGCCAATATTATCTTTTACTGAAACCTTACCACCCATGATTCCGTATTCATAGTTATCAATAAAGTTGGCATCAAATCCTGTATGGCGTTCAGTATTTAAATTTGTGCAAGTATTGCCTACTACTTCTAGGTCACCATAAGTGGTCTTACCAGGAATTTTATAAATGGCAAATTCTTGAAATTCAAAGGCAGAATATTTTAGAGAACCATTGCAAGTATTTTTATAAAAATGTGAGGTCTTGGGTTTTGTTCCAAAACTGACTGACCACAATCCTGCAACATGCCCTTGATAGATATTGGCAGTATTATTATAGAATTCTGCCGTACCTACAAAAAGGAAAATCCTATTATCATTGGTCAGATTCATGTTTACATTCTCAATAGTATTATTAAATACCATGGCACTATCTACCGCTGGAAAATACATGGCTGTTCCGGGATTACCACCCTTCCATTTACATCCTGAGATTTCAAAATTCTTGACAAGGTCAAAAACAGTACTCGTTGCCTGATCCATGGAAGTACCAATAATAGAATTACCACAGTTGATAAAACTGCAATTGCGAATTGCAAAATTCTGTAGACCTAATGTGGCATCTGTTCCATCCCACTTAATGCCCGCATTAAAGAAGACCCCTTCATTATTATTAACAAAATTGTGGCCTGAAAAAATGACATTCTTACACTGTCCACTAATGTACATCATGCGGTAGCCATTATTTTGGGTAGTTCCCCCAACCACCAATACATTGTTCAGTTTATTCAGGAATAATACATTGTAAAATCCGTCCTTGGTTTGGCTCAACCCATCTAAGATTACATTAGTTAACTGTACTGTTACATTGCTCAGTTGTTCTAAAGTAATCCCCCCACCTTTATTATAAGTACCAGGTCTAACAATAATTAAAGTACCCGGTTTATAATTTCCAGAAATGGTCAAGTTTGAATTTCCGTCTCCAACATATACCGTATCGGAGATGGGCGGTGCTACTATTGGGGTGTTCACAACAGGAGAACTTGCTGCCGGTTCACCAGATCTTGAACAGGCAGAAATAAGCAGTGTAATAGCTAATATTAAATTGAAATTCATCAGAAATAGGGAGTTGATGATGCAAATATTTGATAAACCAATCATTCAATTTGTAGGAAAAGCTTGGATTTTAACATAGCAATTCCTACCATCATGGCTGATTGGCAATCACATCATTAACGAGATTAAAAAGGAATTATTATCCCTTAATGATAAAATGACCTGGTTTCTGATAAAAGCTTCTGAAAATCAGCACTATATTTATTCTATCAATTTTGCTTATGAAAAAATTAAGTTTTTGTCTAATCTTGACTTTTTGTTTGTTGCTAATTCATTCTTCCATTCAAGCACAATATAGCCCTGCAAAACAGTATGTGTCTGATCCCCAACAATGGGATAGCAGTACCAAAAAATATCAATCTTATCATTTACCATCGCCTCCGGCTGGGGCACCCAATATTGTTATGATTATGTTAGACGATGTGGGTTTTAGTACCGCCGGCGTATTTGGAGGATTGGCAGAAACACCTGTTATGGACCAATTAGCCAAGGGTGGACTGCGTTATACCAATTTTCATACTACTGGTTTATGCGCCCCGTCTAGGGCCGCATTACTTACTGGCAGAAACCATCACTCCGTGAACATGGGGCATTTTACAGAAACCGCTTTTGACGCTCAGGGTTATGATGCGCTTATGCCTTTTGAAAAAGCTACCATGGCAGAAGTGCTCAAAGAAAATGGATACAATAGTTATTTATTGGGTAAGTGGCATTTAACACCCATGTCTGACCGCAGTGCTGCTGGACCTTTTAATAGATGGCCTACTGGTAGGGGTTTTGACAGGTTCTTTGGCTTTTTAGAATCGGCTACAGACCAGTATTATCCCGTACTCTGGGAAGGAATTACTAGGGCTCCTATTGATACAGCTGACCACAAACATTTAAATACCGTATTGGCTGACAAGGCTATTCATTATCTGCAACAACAAAAAAAAGCGGCACCTGAAAAACCATTTTTTTTATACATAGCTCCTGGCACGGTTCATTCACCCATGCAAGTAGACAAAGAGTGGATTGACAAATACAAGGGTAAGTTTGATATGGGTTGGGATCAGTATAGAGAAACCGTTTTGGCCAAACAAAAACAGTTAGGTGTTGTGCCCGAATATGTGGCACTACCTAAAAGAAATGACAGGATCCCTGCTTGGTCAAGTTTAAGCAAGGAGGAACAACAAATCTATGCTAGGGCTATGGAAGCGCACGCAGGGTTTCTGTCACAAGCAGATGCAGAAATGGGTAGGGTGATTCAATACATTCAATCTATTGGTCAATTAGACAATACCATTGTATTAGTGATTGTAGGTGACAATGGAGCTACCAAGTATACGGCAGATATTCCAGGGGTACCTGAAGGCATGGAAAAAGCATCAAGGGCAGAAAAGATTCAAGCAGCCTATAAAAATATTGACAAGATTGGACGTATAGATTTTAAAGGAGACATCCCCCTAGGGTGGACCCAGGCCAGCAATGCCCCTTTTAAACAATGGAAGGGAGATGCTAACTCAGAGGGGGGAACCCATAATCCCTTGATTGTTTACGCCCCAAAATACATACAGGAAAAGGGAGGCATTAGAACCCAATACACGCATTTGGTAGATATCTGGCCAACATTGTTAGAACTCACTAAGGCCAAGGTTCCAGCTAAAATAAATGGCTACCCTCAAGCGCCAATTGAAGGAACCAGTTTTGCCTATTCCTTAAACAACGCAAAAGCCAAAAGCCAACATCGCGTACAATATTTTGAAACCGGGGCGTCTAGGGCTATTTATGTAGATGGTTGGAAGGCGGCGGCTTATCATCCATCAGGTACTTCCTATAAAACAGATGTTTGGGAACTATTTAATATGGAAAATGATTTTAATGAAATGCATGATCTCTCTAAAAAATATCCGGAAAAATTAAAAGCCCTAAGGGCGATATTTGAAATTGAAGCCAAGAAAAACCATGTATACCCTTTACATGATTCTTGGTTTCCAGCAGACCCTTATTTGCAGATCAGTGATAGCAGGGCCAAGGAAGCAAGACAATAAAAAATCTACCACCGCAGCATTGCTTATCCTCCCCGATTCGCAATTTTTGGTGGTAGATGCACTTTAAGTAGAGGCTTCAGATTCATTGGAATAGGAACCAACACAAATTTAAAAAGCTGGCAATTTGAATAGAAAATATAGGTAAAGGAATTAGTTCTGTAAAAGGTTATTTCCTATTTTTAATTTCCCTAACAAAAATCAAAAAAAGGTTACTTTCCTTTAATATGAATTGAAAATCAATTATTTATGATTTTTTTTAGGGTTTGCATATTCTTACTGAGTTTTTGGGCCATTCAAAGTTTTGGTCAGGAGCCAGACAGTTTGCTCTTGGTCAAAAAATCGCAGTTTTTATTAGACTTGAGCCATCGGCCCGGTAGTTTTACCCTGAACGATGCCCCACCCAATTCCATAGCCATAGTACATGCTCCAAAAATGATGGAAAGGGGGCAGCAATTACTCAAAAGCAATAATCAGCTTTATATTCATTTTGCCGGTGGGGGATTATTGTATCAATTGCAGGAGCCCAAAGAGACCGATAGTATTTTGGTATTCAAAAGGTTGGACAGAACCGAAAACGATGGCTATAATTTTGCCGCTTTTCTATTTGCCAATGGCGATGATATATACAATATTGGTGGTTATGGATTTTGGAAATCAAACGGCACACTTAGAAAATTCAATAAAGATGACCAAGAATGGGATGTTGCTCCTTTAAATGAGGAGATATTTCTACCAGGCATTTCATCAATTATTTGGTATGATCAGCAAACAGCAAAGTTATATGCACCCTACCAACAAAAAGTAAATGCTGGATTAATAGACAAAGAACAAAAGAGTCAATTAATCAAAGATGTTCATGTACTTGACCTTAAAAATTTTCAATGGAAATTACTAGGAAAAATCAATGACAAAGCCCTAGAACTTTTACAGAATAGTAGCGTGCATACTGCAACCAATCAGGGCTTATTAGTTGCAACCGAAGATGATGTTTATCTAGTAGACTATCAAAACAACAAAATCTCCAAAATCCATAATAGCTCTTATGCCCAAAGCTTAACCCGCTTAGGGAATCAATACTTACGCTATTACTATCAGGGAACACTTTATTTATATAATACTACAAACCATCAATACGACTCTTTGTTGGTTAATCAGAAAGCATTTGTACCTACAGGAATACCTGTTTGGGAAAAAGATTCTACTTGGATTTGGATGATACTAGGGTTGGCGATGGTATTGTTTGCAGGATGGCTATTATATGACTACTTCAGAAAAAAGAAAAAACCTATCTATATACAGGAACAAATAGGCAGTCAGATCAAAATCAACTTTACAGAAACAGAAAGAAGCTTGATCAAATTATTGTTGGAAAAATACAAAGAGGGTAATACTGCTACTATACATGAAATCAACTACGTGCTAGGTACTAAGGATAAAAATATGGGCATGCAAAAGAAAGTAAGAAGTGATGTGATTAATAGTATTAATGAAAAATATAATTATCTATCGCAAGACCAAACACTGCTGATTCAAAGTTTTAGAAGTGAAACAGACAAAAGATATTTTGAATACCTGATTAAAAAAGAACAAGCCAGTAAAATTGAAAAATGGATAATCAATGATTGATCCCATTTCGGATTCACAACAGTTAGCAAGAATGATCTGATACTGTTATTTGGTATCTTTTTTAAACTCAGATTTGATTAAACGCAATAAGAGGGGAAAAGCAGGTTCGGGCATGCCACCATGGTCAAAACCATCCAATTCATAGAGACTGGTTTTTTTATGCCCAACCAATTGCATCATTCTATTCAAATAGGCATTCTCTTCATATCGGCCATACAATTCTAGTTCTCTATCACCAGTTATTAGCATCATAGGTGGTGCATCTGCTCTAACAAAAAAGAGTGGTGCGTATTTGTCAATAGTGGGTTGTAAAGCAGCCATTCCCTGTGCTTTGCGATAGGTAAAATGTGAAATGGCCTGTCCACTAAAAGGAATCAGCGCAGCAATTCTATTCGCGTCAATTTGATATTTGGCCAAGTACGATTTATCTAATGTAACCATCATACCTAAATAGCCCCCAGCTGAATGACCTGTAAGGATTAGTTTATCTGGGTCTCCGCCATAATCTCCAATATGCTGAAAGATCCATGCCATGGCAGCTGCAGCGTCTTCAATAATGGCAGGAACAGTTGCCTTTGGCGATAAACGATATCCAACACCAATAACGGCATAACCCTTTTCCATCAAGGCTTTTGGAATTTCTTTACTTCCGCCAGTTAACCCCCCACCGTGAAACCAAACAATGGTAGCAAAGTTTTTTTGTCCCTTGGGAAAGTACAAATCCAATTTGCATTGCGATGCTATATAAGCATCTTTCTGCTCAATTGCCGCAGGATAATAATGTAGGTTTTGTTCTAACTGATAGTTGGTTTGTGCGTTTAGGTTTAGCACATAAAAAAAGCAACTAACAAGAAGTAGTTGCTGTAAATATTGTCTTTGCTTCATTTTTTTCATTGAGCAATGAAGCTACAAATTATTTTAACTGATAGACCCTGACCCAGTCTACTTCATACTTATTGTTGTACACAGACTGATTAGGGTTTCCGCCATTCTTACCCCCCAAGGCAAGATTAATCAGCATGTAATGGGGTTGTTTGAATGGCTCAAAACCACTGCCATCTTTGTTTTGCAAAGCAGAGATTGGCACTTTATTCAAGAGCTGGTTATCACAGTATAGGGCAATCTGTTTTTCTGTCCAATCCATGCGCCAAATATGGAATTTTGAAGCCCAAGCTTGACCACCCAAAGAATCAGTTGAAAAGGTTTTGCTAAACCACTCAGGTTTCCCATCTTTTCCACCACAGGCAATATTGGCCAATAACATGCCACTATAATATTCCATAATGTCTATTTCTCCATTATAGGGCCAAGGTTGTCCAACACCCAGAGTCCACCAAGCTGGCCATAAACCAGCGTCTATATTTACTTTGGCCCGCAGTTCAAAACGGCCATATTTCCAAGACTGTTTGTTCTTGGAAACAAGACTTGCAGAACTATAACGAATAGTTCTACGTTGTTTGTTCCAGTCTCGTGAATTTTCATCAAACATGGGGTTATCCCTTTCTTCCTTTCTGATTTCTATGACCAATAAACCGTCTTCACAATAAGCGTTTTCTGGTTGGTACCATTGCAACTCTTGGTTACGAACAAATCCATGTTCATAACCCCAATTGGTACTATCTGGTCTTCCATCCTGATTAAACTCATCGGACCAAACCAATTGGTATCCGTCATTGCCTTCCTTACTAGCATAGCTAAGTGCGGCAGGATCTCCCAATAAAAATTCCAATGGCAAATGCACTCTTTTTGCCCATGCAATTTCAGAATGGTCCTCACCTGGGAAAACTTTTGACAAGAAATTACTGGGTCCATAACCCTTGGATAAAATAATCTCATCCGCTTTTTTTTGCAAGGCTGGATACATGCTGTCTAAAGTAGCCGTACCGTGATCAAAATATAATTGATGGGTTTTAGGATCAGGTAAATGTGTTTTTAAATAATTGAAAAAAGCATTCGGAATGGGGTTGTTGTTCATAGAAAAATTTCCAGGCCAATGCGTAGACAAACAAGCTGCTCCACCAAATACCAGCGGGTACTCACAAATAGCATACATAGAGATTAAACCTCCCATGCTACTACCAGCAATAAAGGTATTTTGTCTGTCTTTCTTGGTAGCATAATGCTTGTCTATAAAGGGCTTTAGCTCGGTCACCAAAAATTTTAGGTAGTTATCAGAAACGGGTTGGAATACTTCTTTTGTTCTACCTGCAATTTGTAATTCTTTGACAACAGTATTTTGTTGCTCCTTTGTAAGGCTGAGATAAGGTTTCTGGGGAAAATAGTCAGGATGCCTGGTTGGACCACCATTCCAAACACCAACTACAATAAAGTCTTTGACGCTTCCATGCTTCATGAGTTTAGCAGCCGCATCATCTATATCCCAAGCTTTTTTGTTCCAAGTAGTGGTACTATCAAAAAGCATTTGTCCGTCATGCATATACAAAACGGCATAGCTTTTTTTGGCGGAATAGCCCTCTGGTAGCCATACGTCTACATTACGTGCTGTCACAAATTTTGAGGGAAAACTATCTATCCTATAGACTGTTCCAGATACCGTTTGGGGCAATTGGGCAACGGCGGCTAGTGTAATTAATACAGTACTAAATAAACATATAATTTTAAAACGCATGGGGCTTACTTTACAATCAAGTTGTAAATGTAACGAAACTATTTACCCAATATTTTCTGATAGCGTTGTAAAGCTTCTAAAAAATAATAATCAGCATAGATTAATGGAACGTCTATTTCAACGTTATGCGCAATACTTCCTACACTATGTTTGAGTAAGAAATTAGCATCTGACCCTTCTGTAGCCCTATAAGCTGGGCTTGCCAAAGATTCTAGAATAGCAATAGCTTGTGCCTGATACCATTTAGACTTAGGGCCGGCATAATTGGCCAGCTCAAATAAGGCAGAAGCCGTAATAGCGGCGGCAGATGCGTCTCTATAAGGTTGGGGGTGTTTAATGGCATTTGAATTTTTACCAGGATGATAGGCAGTATCTCCCATATTGAAATCCCAGAAAGGAACTTTATCCTTTGGTAAGGTTTTGGCATTCAGGTACCAATCGGCCATACCCAAAGCGGTTTTTAAAAATCTAGGGTCCTTTGTTTCACGATAAACCATGGTAAAACCATAAATACCCCAAGCCTGACCTCTTGACCATGTTGAATTATCGGCATAGCCTTGTGCTGTTTCCCTGCCCACCATTTTTCCAGTTAGGGTATCATAACAAACTACATGATAAGAACTATAATCATCCCTGATTTGGTATTTCATGGTAGTTTCAGCGTGTTTAATAGCAATCTCTTTGTAAACAGGATCCCCAGTTTGTTTACTAGCAAAAAACAATAATTCTAGGTTCATCATATTGTCTATGATTACTGGAAATTCGTAGGTTTTATTGCCATGCCAAGAAACAAATTTGTTCCAAGACTTAATGCTACCCGCATTTTTATTAAATCTAGTGCAAAGGGATTTTGCTGATTGAATTAGAATATCACGGTAGGCTTTGTTGCCTGTAAGGCGATAGGCATTGCCATAACTGCAAT
>CAIZMD010000596.1 GCA_903933995.1 uncultured Bacteroidota bacterium | reverse complement strand
CAGTCTTATCAATCCAATTATACTGATGCAAAAAAGAAACCAGTAATTGTATGGCAACCATCGCACCAGACCAATACGGGTGTTGACTTTAGTGAAGCCGCCACTTGTAATGCCATTGTAGAAGCTGCCATGGAAACCAAACCGCATTTAAAGGAATACAAAGTGTGGAGTTTTGGAGAGACCGGTGTACATCATGCCAATGTGGGTAGCAATACTTCTGTTGCAGAAACATCGGCTATTGTAGATGGCAAAATTTCTGGTTATGCTTTTGAAATTGAAGCGGCCAATAAACTACAACCACAAGTATTGATTGCTGTTCACAATAATGGGGGCACCAAAAGAAATGCGGTATGGGGATATATACATTATGGAGACAGCTTTGAAGCAGCTAATCGGATTCTTGCAGCCAGGTTAATTAAAGCCATTGCTACTGCAACTGATTTGGAAAACAGGGGCGTATTACTAGATAGCACCACTGGGAGAAATGATTACAAATGCGCCGCAACTGGTAAGTTGAGTTTTTATAGCTTGGATGAACACGTGAACAAAGCTCCCTATAGGGTCTTGTTAGAAATTGGCGACAATGCCGTGAGTAGGGCTTTACTTACAGATCCTGTCAAACAAAAAATTATTGGCGCAGCTATTAAAAAGGAATTATCAGCTTGGTTGGGAGAAACTTTTTAATACGCAGCAATACAGATTAATTGACCAATTCAAATTTGACGCTAATATTTCCAGAACCCAAGGCAGCAGCCAATCCCGTAACATCATCTATTTTTCCAATATTGGTATAACTATAAGGTGTAGAAAAAGACTTGTAGAATACCACCAAAGTTTGGTCTCCATATAACAGAATATCTCCTATGCTAATCTTTCCGGGATTAGAAGCATTAGTAGGTATTGGCCTCTTTAGTTCTGCATATTTTTCATTCCCATTCAACTCAACCATTTTCAATTCAAAAGGTAATTGGTTTATTAATGCCTCCTCTGTTTTGCTTTTGACTAATGTTGCCATAAAAGTTTTAGCCCCAACTGTCAATCTAATTTTAATAGGATCCATATTTGATTTAGTTGATATAGGTATACAGGCTTCTGTCTGAAGAAAAAGAAAACAAGCGATTAGACAGGCAAGCTGCTTCATAATAGATGGTTTGTATAATTCAGCTGACAATTTCGATAATTAGCGGGTACTGACCAAAATCTAAAACAATTGAACTGATGCATTGTTGTTCTTTTTGATACGCTCGGGGATTGTTTTAACAGCTGAACTGATATTTATGGCAGACATATTTTTAAAAGCCAATTGGGAAAATTTAATCATGGCTAATTACTCAGTTGACCCAGCTTTATTAATTCCGTTGCTGCCAAATGGCGTTGAACTAGACTATTATGATCAAAAAGCCTATGTAAGTCTTGTTGGATTTATGTTCAAAAAAACAAGCTTATTTGGCATTCCTATTCCTTTATTTGGATCTTTTGAAGAAGTCAATCTTAGATTTTATGTAAAAAGAACCATAGGAACAAAAATTCAAAAAGGCGTTGTTTTTATCAATGAAACCGTTCCCTTTAAAATTGTTGCCGTCATTGCCAACAAACTGTATAAGGAGCATTATATTTCTATTCCCACCAAACATTCCATTGAACTAGGTGATCCT
>CAIZMD010000595.1 GCA_903933995.1 uncultured Bacteroidota bacterium | reverse complement strand
GTATTATGGAAGGTACTGGTAAGCCTGAATATGATAAATGTGTGGCTATTTCTACTGAAGCATCTTTGAAAAAAATGATGTTGCCTGGTGCTATTGCCATTCTTTCTCCTATTATTATTGGATTCATTTTTGGACCAGAAGTATTGGGTGGATTCTTAGCAGGCGCTACCGTTAGTGGTGTTCTGATGGGAATGTTCCAGAACAATGCTGGTGGTGCTTGGGATAATGCAAAGAAATCATTTGAAAAAGGTGTTGAGATCAATGGAGAAATCTATTACAAGAAATCTGAACCACATAAGGCTTCAGTAACTGGTGATACTGTAGGTGATCCATTTAAAGATACTTCAGGACCTTCTATGAATATCTTGATCAAATTAATGTCAATTGTTTCTTTGGTAATTGCTCCAACATTGGCTCAATTGCATAAATCTAAGGCTGCGCCGATGGTAGAAAAGAAAATTGAAATGACCATTAATGCTGTATCAAATGATTCTACTAAAACTGGAACAACCATTACTGCAACAGGTGATGATTTCAAAGCTTTAATTGAAGCAGTTAAAAAAGATGGTTTTCAAGTTGAAGGAAAATTATCTGTAGCATTAAAAGATGGCAAGTTGATGATTAATGGTAAAGAGCAGGATGCTGCTACTTTAGCCAAATACCAATCTTTGTTCAATGGTAAGGATCAATTGAATATCAATATCAACGAAGTAGAAATAAAGAAATAAGACTTCAAAGACGCTAATAAAAAAATCCCGAATCAATGATTCGGGATTTTTTTATGCAGTTAATCAAAAGTCATTACCATAAATTTCTTGGACACCAATCACCATAACGGTTACCAATTAAAAATCCAATCAGGATTTCATGGGTTCCCTTACTCACGGTATTG
Organism: uncultured Bacteroidota bacterium; assembly: GCA_903933995.1. GTDB lineage: Bacteria > Bacteroidota > Bacteroidia > Chitinophagales > Chitinophagaceae > Sediminibacterium. Next base: position 2,749 of record CAIZMD010000595.1, on the reverse strand, counting down.
AGTTGAGAAGTTTGTAGGTCATATGAATAACCCACATTAATGGTGCGGCTAATATTCAAACCAACCATACCCGCAATACCGTCTTGGTATCTATAAGAAGCTCCAGCCCAGATAAGGTCTTGGTATTGGAATTTGGCATTAATGTCAAAACCCATGGGCAAGGGACTAACATATCTAATTAATGTAGAAGGCAAAAAACTCACGTCATCACTTAACTGAAAACGCATACCTGCACTCAAGAACAAATGCGGTACTAGTTTCCCTCTTTCTAGATAAACCGTGTTATCTGAAAAAGCAATTTGTTGGGGAATAATTTGTTGGGCAGATAAACCAATAAAATAATCTGCAGAATAGAGCCAAAGACCCGCACTAATATCAGGTTTAATGGTATTGATTAAACCACTTCCGGCCACAGCAGGATCAACCGTGGTTGTACCAAAATTCAATTTACTAGCGTCTAGACTCATATTAGTAAACCCTGCAGAAACTCCCGCTGATAAACTTGTGGTTGGAGATAAACCTAAATGATAGGCATAGGTTCCATAAGCCGCAAACCTATTCAAGGGCCCCGTTTTGTCATTAAGCATGGTAAAGCCTACTCCATGGTGTGGGTCTGGTGCCGTATAATTGCGCCAGTAATTGGCTCCTCTAGGATTTTCTCCGGGTGTTCTAAAACTAGTGGCGTTCTCATTACTATAGGCTGCTTTTTTCAAAGGCCCATGCAAGGTAAAATAAGTGGTTACAGGAGCATCTTGCAAACCCACCCATTGCATGCGGTGACTGATCTTCATGTCCCAATAATTTTCAATACCAGCTACTGCAGGATTGATTAAATAATTATTCAGGATGTATTGGGTATAGTAAGGTCTTTGCTGTGCAGCAAGCCCTCCCCATAGTATGATTCCCAAAAACAATATTTTAAATTTCAACTGCATAATCTATTTGATAATGGTCACTGATCCTTGAATGGTAGCCCTACCATTCTTAGGGTTAATAATATAATAATAGGTGCCTATTGGCAAAGCTACTCCATTGAATGTTCCATCCCATTGTGTTGAATAGCCATTGGAACTAAATACTTTTTGTCCATAGCGGTTAAATACGTCAACAGTTGCTCCTGGATAAGACTCAAGGTATTCAATTTTCCAAGTATCATTGATACCATCCTTATTGGGAGAAAAAGCATTTGGAACCAAGGGAGCCAACAATAGTTTGATGAAAATCTCATCAGAGACAGTACAATTGCCTATTCCAGTAAGGGTCAATTTGTAGGTGACATCGCCCAGCGGCGTAGAAATAGGAACCCTTGCTGTATCTGAACTCAAATACATAGATGGGGTCCAGAGATATTGTAAATTGGAACCATACACAAATAAAGGTTTTAAAGGTGTTTGACCACCTTCTAATACCACCAAATTTGGCCCCAAATCCAATACTGGATAAGGATGTACTATCACCGATTTGCTAACAGTATCACTTACACAACCTTGTGTGTTATAAGCATAGAGCACAATATTATAAGTGCCAGAATCTGTAAATTTCTTGGAAGGGTTTTGCAAACTGGAGCTGCTACCCTGCGCTAAATCCCATTTCCATACATTGATGGCACTGGTGAGACCTTGGCTATTATCTGTAAATTGAATGGTCTCATTTACACATATTTCTGCGGGCGTTGTTACAAAAGCAGCTTTGGGTTGAGGGAAAATATTAGAGAATGCTTGAACAGCAGAATCTATACAACCATCTTTGGTAGTGACTTGTTGTTTTACTTGGTAAATACCAAGCGCTGAAAACTGGTGCTTGCCGTCTTTTAGGGTCCAAGAAGAAGGATTGTTGGCGTCACCAAAAGTCCAGAGATAACTAAATAATGCATCTGAACCATCTGGGATAGTACTGGTATTGATAAATGTTGCATTTCCGTCTGGTAAACAAACAATATTGGGTTCTGTAAAACCAACCCTTGGCAAATAATTTACTTTTAACACCTGTTCATTCAAAGGACTAATACAACCACTATCTGTGGTTACGCGCAAACCAATGGTATAATTGTTGGCTGTATTGTATTGGTAATTAAAACTGGTTGAGTTTTGTTTATCTGCTGTTACGCCATCCCCAAAATTCCAATCCCTTTTAACAATATTGCTATAATTGGCAATAGAACTATCCGTAAAAGCAATACTGTTCTTTTCGCAGACAATATTTTGAACGCCCCATTTTGCCGTTGGCGATGGCCATACCGTAATGGTTTGTGTTGCAGAATCCCTACATCCCTTATCAGAAATACTCAAATATTGAATGCTATAAGGCCCTCCTACTCCAGCTGTTACTGGATTAAACAATCCTGTTGCAATATTAGTAATACCTGTTCCAGAGAAAATAGGGCTACCACTTGCATTGGGAACACTGGCATTAAAACTTGCTTGTGGAAATAATCTAGGGGCAGCGTCTAAACAGATACCTGGCACTTTACTAAATGCCACTTTTGGACTTTGCAAAATGGTAACTAATTTTTCAATTTTCTTGTTACAAGAAGATCCGGTAGAACCAGAATAAGCTACTAAACGTATGGTATAGTTCTTGGTTGCTGGCGTTTGAAAATCTGGATAAAGATAACTATACAAAGAATCAAATCCAGGATCTTCTACCACTGTTTTTTTGGTTAAATCTGCAATGTCCCAGAAAATTTCTAGTCTGGTTACATTTCCAAAATCCAACATTTTTGATTTGTTACGAATAACTACTTGTCTAT
>CAIZMD010000594.1 GCA_903933995.1 uncultured Bacteroidota bacterium | reverse complement strand
GGCGCAATGAGTTGACCCGTTGACCCGTCGGCCAGTTGACAAGGAATGCATCGAGGCAAGCGGATGCGATGTCATCGCATCCGTTCGCGGGCGGACGCACGAATTGCCCTCAGCTGGCTAAGGTCCGACGACTCACCGTCTCCGGCTTCGAACGGCGGCGATGGCAATCGCCGCCCTACCCGAGGCAGCTTCGTTCGCCGAATGGTGAACGTAAGGTAGGGGCGAGGCTACGCCGCGCCCTATGATTGCGGGAGGGCATGACGTAGTCCTGCCCCTACCTTGGGCCACCATGCGGCGGCCCCAACAAAAAGGGCGCCCGCAGGCGCCCTCTTATATTCCCCGTGTCAACGTGTCCCCTTGCCCACGTGTCCCCTCGCGGGCGGCTACGCCGTCCGCGCTCAGATCTTCTCCAGCGACCAAGGCTTACGGAGCGTGCGCGAGAGCATCGCGGTCGCGCCGGCGTCGTCGATGAACTTACCCGCAGCGCCGTCGAACTTGAGCTTACGGCCGGTGAAGACCGCGGCATTGCCGAGGTGGCCGATGGTCGTGGTGTAGTGCGCGGCCATGACGTGCGAGATCGGACGACGGCGGGACTGCACGCAGTCGACGAATTCCTGGAAGTGGTCGGTCGTGCCGGGGCAGCGCCAAGCGTCCGGACCGAGGTCCTTTTCCCAAAGGCCGGCGACGGAGCACTCCTGCTTGCCGCGCGTGACGAAGAGTTCGTCATCCACCACTTTTTCTGGCATAAATTCCAAACGGTTCTTCTCCGTCATTTTCATGTCTGTATCATAGACCGTCATATAGTGCAGGTCACGGTAGTTTTTATAAATAAGCACATTCCCACTCATTTTGCCCACAATTTCAAAGTTGAGGGTGCGGGCATCGTCTCTATCCGGTTCAGAATAGATAACTCTTTGGCCCCAACTGCCAGAAATGCCCAGAAAAAGGCTAAGTACCCAAATGGCTATTGATTTTTGCATCAATTAGGTGATTTTTATCAAATGTACGCCAACTAGGTTTTCAATAGTTGTAAATAAAAGGTGAAAGATTGCTGTTCTTTAAGCTCAATTTTACCGCACTTGATTGATTTTACGGCTACATTTGGAAAATAATAGCCATTTAAGAACCAACCCAGCATCGTGAGCAAGCAATTTAATAAGGTAACCAGCGCAGGATTGATTATTGCGTTGGGCATCATTTACGGAGATATTGGAACCTCCCCCCTATACGTTTTAAACGAAATTATTACAGGCAGAGTCATTTCTGAAGAACTCATTCTTGGGTCCTTGTCTTGTATCATCTGGACCCTGACCCTTCAAACCACCGTGAAATATGTGATCCTGACACTCAAGGCCGATAACCGCGGTGAGGGAGGTATTTTCTCTTTATTTGCACTGGTAAGAAGAAGAAAAAAATGGTTGGTCTTGCCAGCCATGATTGGTGGCGCTGCTTTACTGGCCGATGGGATTATCACCCCTCCCATTACCGTTACATCTGCTATTGAAGGTCTAAGGCAATTGCCCGCCTTACATGATATTACACAGACAACCATTGTTGCCATAGTGATTGCCATTATCTCCTTGCTGTTTTTTGTGCAGCAATTTGGTACAGCCTCCATTGGAAGATTGTTTGGCCCCATTATGGCTATCTGGTTTACCATGCTGGCCGTATTAGGTATCATGCACCTTTCAGACGATATCTCTATTCTCAAGAGCTTGAGCCCACATTATGCGGTTGAATTGTTGATGCACTATCCCAAAGGATTCTGGTTATTGGGTGCTGTCTTTCTTTGTACAACAGGTGCTGAAGCATTGTATAGTGATTTGGGACATTGTGGTCGCTCTAATATTCGTTATTCCTGGGTTTTTGTAAAAATCTGTTTGATCCTGAACTATTTGGGACAAGGCGCTTGGTTATTGGCCAATCACCACAACCAAGTAATTCCCGCCCAAGTAATGGCCGATGGATTTAACCCCTTTATTTCTGTAATGCCACAGTGGTTTAAATTACCCGGGATTATTATCTCTGCAACTGCCGCTATTATTGCGTCTCAGGCACTAATCTCTGGATCTTTCACCTTGATTAGTGAAGCCATGCGTTTGAACCTATGGCCCAAAATGAAGATTCAATATCCCACTGAAGAAAAAGGACAATTGTATATTCCAGGTATTAGCTTGCTGTTGTTTGTAGGTTGTATTGGTGTGGTACTCTATTTTCAAAAGTCAGCCAATATGGGCGCAGCTTATGGCTTGGCCATTACTATGTGTATGATTAGTACCAGTATTTTGTTTGCCAATTTCTTGGTGAGCAAACGCGTATTCCCATTATGGATCTACCTATACTTAGCCGTGTATTTTGCTATTGAAACCTCTTTCTTAATTGCCAACTTGGAGAAATTCATGCACGGTGGTTATGTGACTTTAATTGTGGGCGGAGCTTTATTTGCGGTAATGTATGTCTGGTACAGAAGCCGTAAAATCAAAAATAGATATGTAGAGTTTGTGCGTATGGAACACTATATTCCTATGATACAGGAATTGAGTAATGACAAGACCATTCCCAAATACTCTACTCACTTGATCTATATGACCAGTGCCAATAACCCTAAGGAAATTGAGCACAAAATCATTTATAGTATCATGAATAAAAAGCCCAAAAGGGCCGATATCTATTGGTTTGTTCACGTTGATGTATTGGATGATCCCTATACCTGCGAGTACTCAGTAGAACATATTATTCCAAATGATATCATACGCGTAGAATTCAGACTGGGCTTCCGGATGGAGCAAAAAATCAACCTCATGTTCCGTAAAGTAGTAGAGGAATTGGTAAACAACAAAGAAGTGAATATTACCAGTCGTTATGAGAGTTTGGAAAGAAACAATGTGGTAGGTGATTTCCAATTTATTGTATTGGAAAAATACCTAAGCCAAGACAATGAACTACCCATCTTTGAGCGAATAGTGATGAAGCTTTATTTCTGGCTCAAAGAAATTAGCTTGGGTGAGGAACGCGGTTTTGGATTGGATCCCAGCAATGTATCAGTAGAGAAATTCCCATTGATTGTTGCACCGGTTTCCAAACTAAACTTGAAAAGGGTGTACCACGATTCCAGCGAATACGAATAGGGTTCTCAAATTTTTGTATCTTAACGGTGTTTGCCAGTAACACTGTTATATATCATCCTCATTTACGGGGGCATTCTCCTCTTTGCCTATTTGGTACAGGAGCGCTTTATCTTTAAACCAGAGAAGCTGCCTCAAGACTTTGAATACAAGTATGACGCGCCTTTTGAAGAATTGTTTTTTGACGTAGCACCAGGTGTTCGGATTAATGGACTACATTTTTATTGCAAAGAACCCAAGGGACTCATCCTCTATTTTCATGGTAATTCTAGAAGTATTAAGGGATGGGCCAAATACGCTAGAGACTTTTATCGGTTTGGCTATGACGTAGTGTTGGTAGACTATCGTGGCTTTGGCAAGAGTACCGGAAAGCGTGGAGAAAAAGACATGCTGGCCGATATGCAATTTGTCTATGAACAATTGTTGAAGCAATGCCCTGAACACCATCTCTTGGTCTATGGCAGGAGTATGGGTAGCGGTTTTGCTACCAAGATTGCTGCAGACAATTCACCCAGGTATTTGATTTTGGATGCACCCTATTATAGTTTTATTAAAGTTGCAGAGCGATTTATTCCCTTTCTCCCCCACAAGTGGTGGTTGCGTTATAAGCTCAGAACAGACCAATGGATTAGAAAAGTCAACTGCCATACCTATATTATCCATGGCACCAAGGACTGGCTGATTCCCATTACCCAAAGTGAAAAATTACAGGCTATTAGTCCTCATAAAATTACCTTGATTCGCATTCATGGAGGGGGGCATAATAACCTACCCACTTATGACGAGTACCATAATTTTATTAGAGACATTCTCAAATATTGAGTGGATTGCCCTACAGAGCGTATTTTCGCCGCATGAAAGGCTTGAGCAAAAAACAATTCCGTTGGTTAAAAATCATTGTGGTTATCTATGCCATTGCAGGGATTGCTTTTTATTATCTACAAGAAAAAATCATTTTTCATCCTTGGAGCATTCCTACTGAACAAGCTTTTGATTTTAAGGAACCCTTTGTAGAAACCAATTTAAG
>CAIZMD010000593.1 GCA_903933995.1 uncultured Bacteroidota bacterium | reverse complement strand
CAGCAAATTTCAAAAAATTCAAATTATTGGTGAACCAACACCAACAATTGATTTATACAGTTGATTTTAAGGGAGAGGAAAAATTGATTCAAAAAGCAGCCCTGCCTATTGATGAATTGCCTACTGGTATTGTTCAGTTTTCTTTGTTTACAGAAGATTGGAAACCAGTAGCAGAAAGAATTGTTTTTGTTAATAATAGACTCCATGAGTTCAATGCCAAGATGAGTATTCCCATCATTGACCTTAAAAAGCGTGGGAAGAACGTGATAGAAATCATGGTTTCTGACACGGCATCTACCAATATGTCAATGTCTGTTACAGATGCTTCAATTCTATTACCAGAACAGCAATCTATTTATTCTGATTTGTTATTGAGTTCAGATATAAAGGGTAAGGTGCACAATCCTGCATATTATTTTTCATCTGATGCCGATAGTGTTGCAGCCCATTTAGATTTGGTGATGATGACAAATGGATGGAGACGTTTTGATTGGGAAAAATTACTAAAAGGAGATTTTCCTAAATGGCCCTATCCAATAGAAACCGATTTTTTAAAATTGACTGGAAAGGTTTATGGGAATCAGGCTTTGGCCAATACCAAAGAGCTTCAATTAAATCTTGTAATTGCTGGGAAAGACAGTAGTTCTAAATTATTATTCCTACCTGTGGCCAAAGACGGAAGTTTTGAACAAACTGGCATATTGTTTTACGATACAGTAAGGGTATTCTATAGTTTTAATAATAACCCTAAACTTACTGAACAAACCCAGGTTAAAATTCAAAATGGGTTGTTGTATCAAGAGTTTAAGAAAATAGCTTTTTCCCTAAGTGGAACCCAAGCAGGCTGGAGCGATAGTATGGCTAGAGCGCAATTGAATTACTATTTATCTGAACAGGAAAAATTACGTAGGCAAATGGAATCTGCCACTTTACAAGAAGTGATTGTCAAAGCCAAGACAAAATCTCCTGTTCAACAATTAGATGAAAAATACGCGTCTGGATTGTTTTCTGGAGGTGATGGTTATTCCTTTGATTTATCCTCAGATCTTAGTTCCATGGGGGCCATTGATGTACTTACCTATCTACAAGGAAAGGTTGCCGGTTTAATGATTACAGGTTCGGGTGCTAATGCACAAATAAGTTGGAGAGGTGCCACACCAGATTTGTTTTTGAATGAAATGAGAATGTCTATAGATATGGTTCAAAGCTTAAATGTGCCAGATATAGCTTTTATTAAAGTATTTAGACCGCCATTTTTTGGTAGCCCTGGTGGAGGAGGTGGAGGTGCTATTGCCATTTATACCAAGAAAGGGAAAACTGGTAGGGCTAATCAAGCCAATAATAAAGGCATGGAGAATGCAGTTTTAGGAGGTTATTCCGTTTTTAAAGAGTTTTTCAATCCCAATTATGAAAAACCCACAGGGAATTTTGAAGTGGATAGTAGAACCACCTTATTTTGGAACCCCTATCTTTTAACCAATAAGCGAAGCCCAAGGGTTAAAGTGGAATTTTATAACAATGATAGTAGCAAGAAATTGCAGGTGGTTTTAGAAGGAATGAATTCAAATGGAAAACTTACTAGAGTTGTAAAGTTTATAGAGTGATGAGTACAGATAATTGATTAAATTTATGTATGACTTATCCAATCCCTGATAATGAAAAGGCAAGACTCAATGCATTGCGCAATTATCAGTTATTGGATTCCATTTCAGAAGAAGAATTTGACAAGTTTACAGAATTAGCTTCTATAATCTGCAACACCCCCATCTCCTTAGTTTCTTTAATTGATGAAAATAGGCAATGGTTCAAATCCAAACAAGGAATTGATGCCGCTGAAACACCAAGAGAATTGGCCTTTTGTGCCCATGCCATCATGGATCAGCAGATTTTTGAAATTGAAGATGCAACCAAAGATGATAGGTTTAAGCATAATATTCTTGTAACAGGAAATCCCAATATTCGATTTTATGCTGGTTATCCTTTGGTAGACCCTGATGGTTTTGCATTGGGCACTTTATGTGTAATTGATGCCACTCCAAAAGCGTTAAGCGAAAAACAAAAAAGAGGACTACAGTTATT